>JAZBOI010000069.1:0-2434 GCA_036351095.1 Bacteroidales bacterium
GGATGCCAGGTATTATTTGTATCGCAGGGACGGCAATGGAGATGGCGTTGGAGCATTTCGCCTGGGTGTCCCTGCCAGGATGGTGAAAAAAGGTGAAAAGGCTGAAATCTCCGTTACCGGCAGGGCTAAAGGCTCAAATGCATGGTTTATGTTGTTTAAAGTGCCCAATGCCATTAAATGGTTAAGCCATGCAGCATTAAATGATGTGTCTTTTTCTGTCAGACAATTTACCGGGCAACTGCTTATTGATGCCCCGGCACACCTTGCAGGACAGGAAATGTACCTTGTATCAGATGGTGTGAAAAGTGAGACCGCAACATTCAAGCTCCAGGGGGAAATTGCTAAAGCAGCTGTAAATTCTGCAGTACCCACAGAATCATTTCAGATAATATATGGGGATGATGTATATAAAGTTGAAATTAGGAGTGGCGACGGAAACATAAACGAGAATATTGTAAAAGGCGATTATTTCTATATGTCGCATGCACATGTTCACAATGGCTGGACAGCTGAATTTACAAAGCGTTACCGGCCTGATTTTTACAGTGCCTATGAACCATTCTTTGAACGAAAATATGAAAAAGGCCTGGTTTCGCTTATGAACTCCAGTCACCAGGATATTGCCTGGGTCGACAATCCCGGGGCCTGTATTATTATGCGCGATACCCTGTTGTTATCCCCGATTATTAAAGATGCTTTTGCGCGAAAGGATTATGGTTTTGATATTGAGAACGGACTGATGCTAAGAGAATATCTTGAACGTCATCCCGGCTCACAGGCAAAAATAACAGAGTTACTTAAGCGGAAACTGCTTTCCGTTGGAGCTACATACAACTGCCCCTACGAGGATATGTACGATGGCGAGGACCTGGTTCGCCAGCTCTACCTTGGCAAGCTCTGGGTGAAGAAAAACTTTGGCGGATATGATTCAAAAGTTTACTGGAATGTTGATGTTCCGGGAAAAACCATGCAGTTCCCGCAGATACTGAAAAAAGCAGGTGTTGACTATATGGTAATCAGCCGGCATGCCAGGAGCCTGACATACTGGGCAAGCCCCGATGGAAGCTCAGTATTTACATATTCGCCGGGGCATTATGGTGAAGATCTTAACCATCTTTCCAAAGATCCTGGTGACCAGGTAAAATATGGCGCCGAACAGGTAGTATGGTGGAGCCCTTACTTTGAAGAAGGAAAAACACATACTCCCCTTCTGTCAAGCCAGGATATGCTGCCGGCTATCGATTATTCTGATTATATCGTAAACTGGAATAATACAGAAAGTGTGCTTGATGAAAACAGCAGGGAACAGAAGGTTTATTTTCCTCACATGGAGTTGATGACAATGGATGAGTTTATGCCCCTGGCTGAACAGTATGCCTCAAATATCGATACTATCAGGGGCGAACGTCCGAATGTATGGGTTTATATTCACGGCCCCGCACACCACGATGCCCTGAGCGCCAGCCGGAAAGCATCCAAACTACTGCCCGCAGCCGAGAAATTTTTAACCATAGCATCGCTTATAGATGAAGAAAAAATGCCATATCCATGCGAGGAGCTGGATGCCGGCTGGAAGGCAAAGATATATCCGGACCATGGCTGGGGCGGTCACGACGGGGATATTACCGATAATTTATTCAAGGAACGTTTGCTTGAGTCGCAGGTAATTGGGGAGAAACTATTGCATAAAGCCACCGGCTTTATTGCTCAACGGGTTAAAACCGATGAGAAAAAAGGCATTCCCGTGATTCTTTTCAACAGCCTCTCATGGGAAAGAACCGACCCTGTAAGGATCAGCCTCGATCTCCCGGAAGGTAAAGCGCAGGGTCTAAGGGTAATGACTCCGGATAAGAAAGAAGTACCTGTGCAATTTGCGCGGGTCACAAAACATTCTGACGGAAGTATCGATCATGCCGAACTTGTTTTTATCGCTGAAAATATTCCATCTCTTGGTTATAAAACCTATTATGTAAAACCCGGGATGAAGAGTAATATCCCTAATGAAACTCCGGAATACAAGCCGGTTTATGAGAATGACTTTTACAAAGTGACATTTGCCGATGGAGGCATTGAACAGGTGTACGACAAAAAATTGAAGAGAAAGCTCTTTTCAACCGGGCAGTTTAAAGTGGGTGAGATCTTTACATTACAATCTGAAGGAAATGGTGCCGGTGAATTCGGCGATGTGCAGCAGCCTTTTATGAAGGATTTCGACCGGGTAGGAGTCCACGGTGCCGGGTGGGAACTGGCAGAGGCAGGCAATGTATATTCGACCTATAAACTGGTGCAGGACATTAAACATGCCAGGGTTGAACAAAAAGTGACCATCTACCATAAGTTAAAACGCATACAGTTCAACAACAATCTATTAAACTGGGACGGAACATTATATCGGGAGTTCAGGACTGCTTATCCTGTGGCCATAAAAAATTCA
>JAZBOI010000070.1:0-2808 GCA_036351095.1 Bacteroidales bacterium
GGAAAATCCTTCCTGATATTCTCCCCCACAGGTGCAGGAGCTACAGTCCACACAAAGGGTTCACCGGTAAAATCCACCAATGATTCAATCCTGTATATGCTGTCTGAATTTTTATGGAACCTGTCATAGCTCAGTTCATGACTTATCCATAATGAAATAAATATTACACCCACGAGGCCCATGGCAAGTCCGGCTATGTTCAGCAATATTATACCATCATATCTCTTTAGTATCCTGACAAGGTATTTCATTTTGATTTATGTTTCGGTAAGAAGAAATTTCAGGTTTTTGTTTTTTTAAAGACGAGACTAAAAATAAAATGCTGTATACACATTTTAGAAAAATTTCAATAATTGTTTTTAGCTTTACGCTTAACAAGCAAACTAGCCATCAACTATAGATGAACTATAAAAGACTGATAATCTTTTGGTTCTCAGGGACCGGGAATGCCAGATCTGTGGCAGGGTGGATAAGAGAATATGCTACTGCAGAGGGACTGAAGACAGAATTGCATGATCTTTCAAGGAAGGAGTATCCCGATATTAGCTCCCTGCCGGAAAACACCATGATAGGTTTTTGCTACCCAACACACGGATTCAATGCACCCCCGCTGGTAATTAAGTATATACGAAAATTCCCGCGGGGCAATTGTGATATCTTTCTTCTTAATACCCGGGCCGGCATGAAGATATGGAAGATATTTACGCCCGGGCTAAGCGGAATTGCTCTCTTCATGCCCGCTCTTATTATGAGAATAAAAGGCTACAGGGTGAGGGGATACAGACCGATGGATATGCCTTCAAACTGGATCTTTTTGCATCCCGGTCTGAGGAAGAAAGTGGTAGAGTCAATTCATGCCAGGTGTAAAAGGCTAACAAAAAGATTTACACAGAGAATACTGTCCGGGAAGCTTGTCTCAAGGGGTATCTTTGATCTGCCTCTTGACATTGCTGTAATACCATTAACAATAGGTTACTATTTCTATGGGAGATTTGCCATTGCAAAAACCTTTTATGCCAGTTACAAATGTACCGATTGTGGTCTCTGCTACAAAAAATGCCCTGTAAAAGCCATTAAGATCAAAGATGGAAGACCTTACTGGACTTTCAACTGTGAGAGCTGCATGCATTGTATCAATCATTGCCCCGAAAGGGCAATTGAGACAGCTCATGCATATACTGCATTGCTCTGGTGGCTGGCTTTTTCACTTATTCCATACGCACTTATAAGATTTCTGGTATGGATAAACATTATCCCCTCCAGTTTTTATAATGATCATCTGCGCCTTCTGACAAATATTTTCATCCTGGTCAGCGGACTGATCACAGTTTTCCTTGGATACCGGGTATTACACTTTCTGTTGAGATTTAAGCTGTTGAACCGCCTGTTCACCTGGACGTCCCTCACCAGTTACAGTTTCTGGAGAAGGTACAAAAGCACAGGCTGAGCCTGGGGAACATCCATATTCCGGAGAAGGTACAAAAGCAAAGGCTGAGTAAGGCGGATCAGTCTGCTGAACTATTTGCTCAAGGGAGAACCGGGGATGGCAATTGAAGTCCGGTTTTGCCACATTTAGAATATATTGTAAAACAGAAACAATTTATGGTGATAGTATTATTGTTTTCTTATTTTTGGAATATTACTCCACACGAATAAAAGTCATCTTAAAATGAAAATTAATCTCAAGTACTTTTGTCATTCACCAATGGTGATGATACTGACACTGTTATTATTTTTACCCGGCTTATCATCAGCTGCCAGTGAGGCTGATAAGGGGGGCTACAGCTCACCGGGTGAAGTTAATAAACGTATTCTGCAGATGAAGCAGCAGGCCGGGCAGGCAGTAAAGATACATTCACTTGCAAGCTCCCCGGGAGGCACCGAGCTCCTGATGATGGAAATAGGTATCGAGACCGGTTCAGAGTCGAAGAAAAATCCTGCCATCCTCGTTACAGGCAATATGGACGGTACCCGTCCCATAACAACAGAAGCAGCCCTGTACCTGGCGGAAAGGCTTATAGCGGACAGGTCAAATTACGATGAACTCACATGGTATATCCTGCCAATGGGCAATCCTGACGCCCATTCCAGGTTCTTTGAGGATATTCTGTTTGTTGATTCCCGTAATTTTGCCGCCCATAATGATGATATGGATGAGTTAACAGATGAGGATGCTCACAACGACCTGGATGGAAATGGTTTAATCACAAGGATGAGGCTTAAATCACCTGATGGAACATGGGTTCCTGTCAGCGACGATCCCAGGCTGATGAGAAAGGCTGAATATAAGGATGGCGAAAAAGGTATCTACAAATTATATTATGAAGGTACGGATGATGACGGGGATGGTGAATATAATGAAGACGGTAAGGGAGGGACCAATGTGAACGCTAACTTCCCGCACCTCTTCGAGCCTTTCAAGCCGGAAACCGGATTTTACCCGGGATCAACACCGGAAGTCTTTGCAATACTGAAATTTGCTTTTGAGCATCCCGAAATTGCAATGACTTTCTCTTTCGGAAGCACCAACTTCCTCCTTAGCCCACCAAAGGGTGGCCGGCAGGGGTCTGTTGACATGGAAAAGATCTCAATACCGGAAGAAATGGCAAAAATGATGGGTTTTGATCATACCAAAACCTATTCCATGCAGGAGATTATGGAAAAAGTGCAGCCAATGCTACCTCCGGGTATGGAGGTGGATGAGAGCATGATAGCCAGTTTCCTGGGGCTGGGTGCTGTGGTTAATCCCATGCAGGAAGACCTGGTATTCTACAACAGCATCAGCGAGGAATATAAAAAATACCTCGA
>JAZBOI010000071.1:0-4332 GCA_036351095.1 Bacteroidales bacterium
GAAAATTTCCTTTTTCATCCAGTCTGCAAAATTCTCACCTGTTATCCTTTCAATAATAATTGCTGCCAGTATATAACCTGTATTACTGTACATATATTCAGAACCAGGTTCAAAATTTAGATCCTGCTGCATGGTCATGAACCTCAGGAGGTCATCGTTATTTTTCATATCATCGTCCCTCCAGCCTGCAAGTGCCAGCAGGGTATGAAGGCTTCGAAGCCCGCTGGTATGGTGCAGCATATGGCGAAAGCTTATTTTGTGCCCAAAATCCGGTAATTCAGTAAGGTATTTCCTGATATCATCATCAACTGACAGTTCACCGGCAAGGTGAAGCTTAACAATGCCCATTGCTGTGAACTGTTTTGAGACAGAGGCTATGTTAAACTTTGTTCCGTAGGTATTTGGCACAAGGTATTCCAAACTTGCCAGGCCGTAGGCCCTTGTGAATACAGGTTTATCTTTTACTGTAATACCAACCGTGCCACCAGGGTGGTTTGGACGGTTCCATTCAATGAAAAGGCTGTCAATGGCTTTTAGCCTGCACTCAGGGACCTGTGCTTCAGCGGTGAACCCGGATAAGATGATCAAAATTATTACAAACAGGTTTCTCATTTTATTTTTTTTACTTGTTGAGATAAATATTTACTGGTTTTAAAGATACTTAAGCTTTTTCAACCTTTTTAAACAAGCTATGTAGTTTTTTTCCGAAATTGACGACTTATAAGCTGAGAAACGAATAATGGACAGCATAAAAAGAAATAAGCAGGAGTTCATTGACCTGATTGAAAAAAACAAGGGCATTATCCATAAGATTGCCCTTACCTATAGCTCCAATAAAGCAGATAAGGAAGATCTTTACCAGGAGATCTGCCTTCAGCTCTGGCGATCATTTGGTAATTACAGGGGTGACTCAAAGCTCAGCACTTGGCTCTACCGTGTTGCCCTGAATACAGCAATAAGCTCTGTGCGAAAAAGGAAAAGGTTCATTGACACGGTGGAACTGGACCCCGAGCGACATTTCCAGGTGAAAGATTCTGATAAGCTTGAGGCAACAAGCAAGCTGATGAAGGCAATCTACAGGCTTGAAAATATTGACCGTGCCATAATACTTCTGTGGCTTGAAGAAAAAAAGTATGAAGAGATATCCGAGATCACTGGATTATCTAAATCAGCTGTCAGCGTTAGACTGGTAAGGGTAAGGAAAAAACTTGAAGAGAATTTAAAAAGAATTGAAAATGAATAATATAAAGAACGGTTGGGAAAATATTGATGAATTTGTCGGCATCCCGGGCTACGGGATCACCTCTGTTGAACAATTCATCAAGGGAAGATCTGCTACCATATATAATAAAGTAAGAGGTATTTTTACCAGGGATTTTATCTTTAAATCGCTGGCATTCATTTTTATGATGCTTAACCTGCTGGTATATGGTGATTATCCAGGAATTGTAATACTAAATGCAGTTTTGCTTGCATTCCTTTTTTTATTTGCATTTATAGAAATAAGATATTTCATGAGTTTCAGGCAAAGTGCCGATCCCGCAAAATCTTCAAAGGAGAATCTTAGCTCACTGCTTACCTACCTGCAGCGAAAGTTTCCCCTGTCAACAGCCCTGAGGTCCACAACATATCTGCTGACCTTTACCTCAGGTATGATGTTCTATTTCTTTGTGGAATATGGTCGCGTAAAACCATTTACTCCCATGAGTATTTTTGTATTTTCCTTTATTTGCCTTATGGGTATGCTGTTTGGTTATCTTATTGATATGAAACAGGTAAGTTATCATATCAAGCATATAAAGATATGCCTTTCCGAACTGAATGATAATGCACTGGCAATGGCATCAGAGGCAATTGAACTGAAAAGAAAGAAAGATGTAACTGTACTTGTGTTGATGCAGGTACTGATCTTTTTTGGTCTGCTTGTGATAGTAATTGTCCTTAAGGGGATAATGGGTTGAGAAATAAAGATACTAGTAGAGGCACAAGGCATTGCGCCTCAAAAAGACAAAAGATAAAAGTAAACGAAAAAAAGAGGTATATATCATGAGAACCAAAATGTTATTTTTTCCATTGATGATTATGGGACTATGTTCCCGGTTGTATTCCCAGGATGATATCACAAAGTATTTTGTGGGGATAGAGCTTAATGGTGTGCTGTGCGGTTATTCGGATGTTACGGTTAATAATAATACAGAAAAGAATATCACTGAATTAAAGCAGCATACTTATGCATCGTTCAGCGCAATGGGAAGAGATATATCACAGAAACAGGTATTCAATTACAGGATCGACCCTGAGTCAGGTAACTTTACGTACCATGACAGCTATATGGAACAGGGACCAAGAGTGCAGTCAGCTTCTATGATGTTGGAGGATGACACCATACATATACTTG
Source organism: Bacteroidales bacterium (assembly GCA_036351095.1). Lineage (GTDB taxonomy): Bacteria > Bacteroidota > Bacteroidia > Bacteroidales > VadinHA17 > UBA9300. Next base: position 2,399 of record JAZBOI010000071.1, read on the forward strand.
AGACCTCCGGTGACGAGGCTGGCAAAGTGTTTATACCCGAAAACACCATTTTACCAAATACCATGTTTTTTCCCCACCTGGCTGAAGATTTTGGGACCGGGAATACAGAATCGAAGACTTACCGGATCTTTAATGTCAGGAACGGACAAGTACAGGACTTTAAGTATAATAGATTAGGTTATGAGGAACTTGTACTGGACAATAAGAAATATAAGGCTGTTATTGTAAGTGAATCTGATCCTGATACCGGGATGAAAACAACCTATTGGATCGACCGTGACTCGGGGATCAGGCTCCAGATGGAGTCCCAGACCAATATCCGGATGTATATTACTGATTTCTCTGTGGCAGCCAGAGTAAAGAAAGGTAGCTGGGATGACATAATCTTTATCAAGACAAATAAATATATTAAAGACATCAGGGGTATAGGCTCTATGACTCTAAATACCAGAATGCGGGTAATTCCGGGACCATCATTAGATGATCTGAATGTTGACGGACAGATATTTACGGGTGAAATAGACGGAGACAGGATTAATGGAATTTTCAAAATCAATCATAAAAAATATTCTGGATTGAATTCACCTTCAATTGCTTATTACAGGGATGTCAGTGATGATATTGCTGTATACCTGTCGCCCGGAGAAATGATTGAATCGGATGATCAAAGAATAATAGAACTGGCAAATGATATTACCGGGGATGCAAAGAATTCATGGGAAGCAGTACAAAAGCTTGCCAGGTGGGTTATTGTGAATATTGATGGTTCCGTCCTGGGCGGAGGAGCAGTGGAAACACTTGATAAAAGAGAGGGTTCATGTGGTTCTCAGTCAATGCTTATGGCAGCACTCTGCCGGGCAGCAGGTATTCCCACCAGGGTAGTTTGGGGTTGTATGTATTGCCATGTTGACGGAGGAAGCTTTGGTCATCATGGCTGGAATGAAGTATATATGGGTGATGATGGCTGGATACCTATCGATGTTACAAGCCATGAGGCTGATTATGTGGATTCGGGCCATGTTCGACTGGGGGAGCTAAAAACATTGATTACAGTTATCAATTTCGAGAAAATGAAGATACAAGATTATTCAGTGCGATAAAGATTGGACAGCTGTATATAAGTTATTATAGTTTAGTGGTTTAGGTTATCTTGAACTGTTGAAGTGTTAAATCATAAATCATAGCTGCTCGCTCAACCCAGCCACAATCAATGGCTGCTCACTAACTCTACCCTAATCTTCGGGGTTCGGTTTATAATTCGTCTCCCGGGAGTATTCCGGTATGACTGGTCAGGATATACTTAAATTCAGATGGTGGAGGCAGTTTCTTAATCGATTCCAGCTGTGTTTCCGTGTCCATGTTTATCATTTCAAAAAAATTGGCGTATTTGCCATCCCTGACAATAAGGTTGTCCCCGGTGACAAGATAATCATCATTAACGATGAAACAGCATGAACCGGGTGTATGCCCCGGGGTGTGAATGACTTTAACAGTGAAGATATTTGTATTAAGCAGTTCATCTGATTTCAAAAGATTATAATCCCTGTATCTCCAGCCTGATTTGAATACAAAGCGGGCTGTTTCGCGCGTAATCATCTGTTCCTCCTCTTCATGCATAAATATTATGGCGTTTTCAAATGCATTCAGTCCACCCCTGTGATCTTTGTCCGAATGGGTGAGTAATACGCTAAGTATATCATCAGGGTTTATTTCAAGCCTGGTAAGTTCTTCAATTACACGTTTTTTATTCATTCCGGCATCTATCATCAGATAACCCTCATAACCTTTGAAGATATAAGCATTTACGTATTTGTCCCTGACGCAGTATACCGTATCATTAATGGCCCCTGTCTCTGCAGGCTCCATTTGCCTGAGGGCATATGAATACCTGATTGCAATTACAGCAATAAAAATCAGAAATATTCCGGCGATAA
>JAZBOI010000072.1:0-2825 GCA_036351095.1 Bacteroidales bacterium
CATGTATTATCGGGCCGGAATAAGCCCAGCCTCGATTTTGTACTTAAGATGCTGAAGACTTACAGTGACCTGAATTCCGACTGGCTGCTGTTTGGAGAGGGTGAAATGTACAAACAGGCCGGTGAGCCTGGCCTCTTTGACGAAAATCCGGAAAAAATGCCGTCTGACCGGGCAAAATCTAGTGAAGTAAACCTTTTTGCAGATAATGAAATTTATGAGGAAGAAAGAATGCATGATAAAAGCGCTGCAAATGACACCCGTAAAAGCCCTCAGGACAATTTTTCAGAGAGCATAATCATTTTCCATGAGGACGGCACATACAGCGAATATAAGCGCAGGAAATAGGCCCAGGGGCTGACATATCACTGACCTGCCTCTTTCTACCTGCTGTGACGGTCATGGTAGCTTCCTTCTTTATCTTCAAGTTTATCTTTCTGTATTTTGTCTTTTCCTTATCTTTGTTGACAAAATAACAGAATGAGAATCGAGGATTTCGAATTGATGTCAACACGTTACCTGAACGGGGACTATTTTATACTTGACCTCCTTGGAAAACAGGAACTGCCTGAAATTTTACCCGGGCAGTTTGTTCAGATGAGGGTGGATAATGAGAAAAAGGTGTTTCTACGGAGGCCTATCTCGGTTTTTGATGTTGATTATAATAAAAATATACTCAGCCTGCTGATAAAAAAGGTTGGTGCCGGGACAGAGGCAATGGCCAGGCTGAAGAAAAATGAAACAGTTAATTTAATATTTCCCCTGGGCAATAGCTTCAGTATCGGCCCGGAAACCGAAAAATCACTGCTTGTGGGAGGAGGAGTGGGTGTGGCACCTTTATTGCTCCTTGCCAGATTACTGAAGGAGGGCCCACACAACTTCAAATTTTTGTTTGGTTACCAGACAGTCAGTGACATTATCGAGAAGGAAAGGTTTGCAGCCCTGGGTGAAGTACTCATCACAACAGATGACGGGTCATACGGGTACAAGGGACTGGTGACCGAACATCCTGAACTGTCAGAGGGCAATTATGACCGTATTTATACCTGCGGTCCGGAGCCTATGATGAAAGCCGTCGCAGCAATAGCACGATCAAGGGATAAATTCTGTGAAGTTTCACTGGAAAATACCATGGCATGCGGATACGGCGTTTGCCTGTGCTGTGTTGTCAATACCAGCCGGGGTAATGTTTGCACATGTACCGAGGGACCGGTTTTTAACATAAACGAACTTAAATGGCAGATCTGAAAGTAGATATAGGCGGACTGGTTCTGAAGAACCCTGTGATGACAGCTTCAGGTACCTGTGGCTTCGGACCGGAGCTGGAAAATTTTATTGATCCTTCCTCGCTCGGGGCACTTATAGTGAAAGGAACAACGATAGAAAAAAGGGAAGGCAATCCTTATCCCAGGATGGCAGAAACAGCTTCCGGAATGCTCAACTCCGTTGGTTTGCAAAATAATGGAATAGAATACTTCATAGCAAATATATATCCTGAGGTACAGAAGTACGATACTGCTGTCATGATAAATGTCAATGGCAGCAAAATAGAAGAATACGTGGAACTGTCAGAACGGGTAAATGAGCTTGATGGAATACCGGCGATTGAACTGAATATCTCATGTCCCAATGTTAAAATGGGAGGAATGGCTTTCGGCACACACCTGCCAACAACTGAAAGGGTAATAAGGGAAGTCAGAAAAGTCTATAAAAAGCACCTGATGGTTAAACTTTCCCCGAATGTTACCTCGGTTGCAGATTTCGCCAGGGCTGCCGAAAATGAAGGAGCCGATTCCGTTTCACTAATAAATACCCTCCTGGGGATGGCAGTAGATGCCAAAACCAGGAAAGCAGTACTGGCAAGTGTGACGGGTGGTCTTTCAGGACCGGCTATAAAACCCGTTGCCCTCAGGATGGTCTGGCAGGTGGCAAATGCAGTAAAAATTCCTGTTATTGGAATAGGAGGGATAATGAACGCAGGGGATGCTGCCGAATTTATGATAGCCGGCGCTTCAGCCATACAGGTGGGCACAGCCATGTTTATTGAACCCACCATCAGCACGGATATAATCAGGGGACTTAACGAATACCTGGATAATAACGGCTTTAAGAAAGCTTCTGACCTTACAGGGACAATAAACAGGTAGTTATGAAACAGCTTTTTAATTACTTTATTATTTTTTAAATTTATAGGCTCATTTAATATTCCTAAAATTCATATGAACATGGCGAAGAACTTAACGCAGATAGATGAACTCGACAGACAGATACTGGATATAATTACAAAAAATGCAAGGATCCCTTACCTCGAAGTGGCCAGGGCATGCAATGTGTCGGGAGCTGCCATTCATCAAAGGGTGCAAAGGCTGATCAGATCAGGCGTGATCAAAGGATCAGAATTTAAGGTCGACCCGGTTGCCGTAGGCTTTAAAACCTGTGCATATGTAGGAATATTCCTTGAACATCCCGGGCATTACAAGAAAGTAATAGAGAGGTTTAAAAAGATACCGGAAATAATTGAATGTCACTATACCACCGGTAATTACTCCCTCTTTATCAAAGTCTATACACAGGATAATGACCATCTCCGTGAGGTATTGACAAACAGTATACAGAATATTGATGGTATTACACGTACGGAAACACTTATCTCCCTGGAAGAATCAATAAACAGGCAGATACCCGTACTGTTAAAGGAAGGAGAATGATATCGCCCTGAAGAGGTCGTATTGGCTCTCACTTAAACCGGCCCGGAATATTTTTTTAAAAGCCCATAAATCCTTGCTGACCGCGACGGGCTCAAGCGGCTTTGCCTTGTCAATCATCCC
>JAZBOI010000073.1:0-3105 GCA_036351095.1 Bacteroidales bacterium
ATAATTAGTTTATTTTTAATAGACATTTATCAAACAAAAAAATTATTTAACCATGAAAAAATTATTAGCATTACCACTGATTGCATTTTTTGCACTTTCACAATTATCAGCCCAGGACCCCATCTTCCTCAAAGGGGATAAAGTGCTGAACCTCGGTCTTGGTCTCGGATCAGCTTTGTATACAGGAAGTTTTTACAGTATGCAGATACCTCCCTTATCAGCTACACTGGAAGTAGGGGTGGTCGATGAGATAATTGATAAAGGATCAATCGGTGTAGGCCCCTATCTTGGCTTTGCGTCCTATAAATGGGAATACTCAGGTTGGGGATATAAATATACAAATATCATAATAGGCGGTAGAGGTAATTTCCACTATCCCTTTATGGATAAGCTCGATACTTATACGGGCCTGCTGGTGGGTTTCAATATTGTTTCCTCCAGTGAGTTTGGTAATTTGATCCCCGGCTATGACTATTCAGCAGCTTCGAGCGGACTAGAATGGTCATGGTTCATAGGGGCAAGGTACTATTTCACGGAAAAGATAGCAGGAATGGTCGAGCTTGGTTACGGTATTGCATATCTCAACCTTGGTGTGGCAATGAAATTCTGAGGATATGATAGCCGGAGTCTATGGATTCCGGAAGGTGAAGAGCAAGGCGGGATAGTACCGTAAAATAGTGGGTAATGGTAATTACTCTGAATGGACAATTGATAACCATACAAAATAAAACCATGAAAACAATTGACCGATTTACCATTATTATTTTTATGCTTTGCCTGCTGACATCATATGCTCAGGCACAGTGGAGCACTGATCCCGGTGAGAACACCCTCGTATGCAATGCAGAAGAGGACCAGAGAGAACCGGCCATCATAACCGATGGTAACGGTGGTGTTATCATCGCATGGCGCGATTACCGCTACAACAATTCCATTTTCGGCGGTGATATCCTGGCACAAAGACTGGATAATGAAGGTACTGCCGTATGGACAGCCAACGGAATTGCAGTAAACGCAGCATCGCTGGGGAAAGGACATTTCAGTCCCGTAATGGCTGAAGATGGCCACGGTGGAGCAGTAATCGGCTGGGGCCGTACACCCGGTTTCCTCTATAACTATGACATCCTTGCCCAGAAGGTAAATGCTGACGGACAACGTAAATGGGCACTTAATGATGTTATTGTTTCTGACAGGTCAGGGACAGAATCATTTCACCAGATCGTGAGCGATGATTCCTGCGGTGCAATATTAACATGGACTCACTTGCCCGGCACACCCGGATCCACCGACATCTATGCACAGAGAGTTGACTCGGCAGGGTCTACAAAATGGACAAACAACGGCGTGGAAATATGCATGGCCGCAGAAAGCCAGTCCAACCCACAACTGGCCGGCGATGGGATGAGCGGTGCAATTATTACATGGGGTGATTCACGAAAAGGAATAGGCGAATCAGACATATATGCCCAGAAAATAAGCCATGACGGTACTGTCCAGTGGACAACAGATGGTGTGGAGGTAAGTAACTACCTCTACTACCAGGGAGTACCTGTGATTGTAAGCGATGGAGAGGGAGGGGCAATAATAGCATGGCAGGATACAAGGGCAGGTAATGATGATATTTATGCCCAAAGACTCAATGCAGAAGGTGAATACATGTGGACAGAACATGGTATACCTGTTTGCAGCGCATCCCAGAGCCAGCAGTCTGCCGCTATTGTAAGCGACGGTGAAGGAGGAGCAATAATAGCATGGCAGGATATGCGTAACGGCAACCAGGATATATATGCACAACGTGTAAACGCATCGGGTGAGATGCAATGGACAACTGACGGGGTGGCTGTGACAGTTGCTTCAAACAACCAGGCCTCCCCGGTGGCAATATCCGATAATGCCGGAGGGATGATTATTACATGGTGGGACTACAGGAGTGATGGCTTCGGTGATATTTACGCACAACGCTTAAATGCAGAAGGATTACCATTATGGAGTAATAACGGCACTGCCGTGTGCACCGCATCAGGATACCAGGAGTTTCCTGCACTTGCCAGCGATGGAGATATGGGGGCAATAATTGTATGGGCCGACAAAAGGAACGGAGAGAATTATGACATCTATGCCCAGAGGATTGATAAAAACGGCTATGCAGGCATTTTTGTCGATGGTGATCTTGATGGAATAGGCGATAAAGAGGAGCAGGGCCCGGATGGTGATGACCCTGACTATGATGGCAATTCCGACGGACTGGCAGACAGCCAGCAGGCAAATGTAACATCATTTAACAGCTACGACGGGCAACAGTATATCACACTGGCCGTACCTGAACCATTGTTGCTTGAAAATGTACAGGCTATAGCCAATCCCGATCCGGATGCACAGGATTCTCCCGAAGATGGTAGCTGTCCATATGGCTTCTTCAGTTTTACAATAACAGGTTTGAACCCGGGCGAAAGCACAGTGGCCACCCTCCTGCTTCATGAGGGACCTGAAGTGAGCAATTATTATAAGCACGGGCCAACACCCGCTGCGGCGACAGGCTGGTATGATTTTAATTATGATGGTGAAACAGGGGCCGTGATAAGTGAAGATACAGTATACCTTCACCTCACCGACGGCCTCCGGGGAGACTATGACATCAGTGCCGATGGGAAAATTACCGACCCCGGTGGACCGGTAATGCTTACCACATCCATCGAAACAAACATAAGGCCGCCTTTTAATCTTGAAAGTAACTACCCGAATCCTTTCAGTGAACAGACTAATATTGCTTTTAGCACCGGGCAAATGAGCGAACTGCTGATTGAAGTGTTTGACCTGGCAGGAAAGCTGGTTTGTACCCTGCTGAATGAAAAAGTGCCAGAAGGACGGCATGTGATCACATGGGATGCAGGCAGCTTCCAGAATGGTGTCTATATCCTGAAAATAAGCGACGGTACACAATCTTTAAAACGGAAAATGATAAAAACAAGGTAGCATAGTCCTCATTTTCATTTTGATATTGTCCTGAAATTTCGTATTTTATAAGATATATATGTCTTTCTAAAATACAACAGGTAATATTATTATGAAACACAGTTTAAAAAATCTATCAGGATATTCTGTTAC
>JAZBOI010000074.1:0-4167 GCA_036351095.1 Bacteroidales bacterium
ACTGCTGGGCATGCTGGTGCTTATACTAATATCCTGGGTATTCAGCACAAACAGGAGAGCCATTGCCTGGCGTACGGTGATCATAGGCCTGGCAATACAGATTGTGCTTGCAGTGGGTATACTCTATGTCCCCTTCATCAGGGTAGCTTTTGAATTTGTGGGTAAGATATTTGTCAAGATCCTCGATTTTACAAAGGAAGGAAGTGAATTTCTCTTTGGGTCCCTGATGGATGTCGACAAGCTGGGATCAATATTTGCCTTCCAGATACTTCCGACAATAATCTTTTTCTCGGCACTAACTTCACTGCTTTTCTATCTTGGCATAATACAGAAGATAGTATACGGACTTGCATGGATTATGACAAAGACGATGCAGCTCAGCGGCGCTGAAAGTCTGTCTGTCGCCGGTAATATTTTCCTGGGCCAGACAGAGTCGCCACTGATGGTAAAGGCCTACCTGCCACGTATGAATCCCTCCGAGATTATGCTGGTGATGACGGGTGGGATGGCCACACTTGCGGGCGGAGTGCTGGCTGCTTATATAGGCTTCCTTGGAGGAGGCGACCCGGTGCAGCGACTGATATTTGCCAAGCACCTGCTGGCAGCATCGGTTATGGCGGCACCCGGTGCGGTGGTAATATCAAAGATTATCGTTCCGCAGAAAGATGAGGTTATAAAGGATATTGAGATCAGCAAGGATAAGGCAGGCAGCAATATCCTTGATGCAGTGTCGAACGGGACAACACAGGGACTGAAGCTGGCAGCCAATGTTGCCGCTATGCTGCTCACCTTCATAGCTTTCATTGCCTTCTTCAATTATATATGCCTTAAGATAGGCCAGTGGACAAACCTGAATGAGATGATAGCCTCAGCTACCAATGGCAATTATAATGAACTGTCACTACAGTTTATGCTCGGTTATATCTTTGCCCCCGTCATGTGGCTTGTAGGAGTGGGAGGGGAAGATATAACCATAATGGGTCGCCTGTTGGGTGAGAAAGTCATAATGACCGAGTTCGTAGGCTATATAAGTCTTGCCGAACTGAAGACGGCAGGGGCTTTTGTTCATAATAAATCCATTATTATGGCCACATATATGCTTGCGGGCTTTGCAAACTTCGCATCAATAGGTATACAGATAGGTGGTATTGGTTCGCTGGCTCCCAATAAAAGGGTTCTTCTTGCAAAATTCGGGATGAGAGCCCTGCTGGCAGGAACCCTGGCATCACTGATGTCGGCAACCATTATCGGAATGATACTGGGATAAAAAATTAAAATAAATAAAATAAATATGCGCAGCACAATTCTCTTACTCGTCTTCCTGCTGGCAGGCTCCCATGCCTTTGCCCAGCAACATATCCTTAAGTCGCCCGACGGTAATATTGAACTCAGGGTAAAATATGACACACTGCTTCACTGGCAGGTGAACAGGGGAGATATAAAGCTTATACTTCCTTCGGAGATAAGTTTGGAACTGGCAACCGAAGAATTTCCTTCAGCTAAAGACCGTATAAAGAAGGTTGAGATAATCGATGCCGATGAGATCGTCATGCCTGCTGTAGCGCATAAAGACTCGGAAATAAGGGATATGTACAGGCAGATGACCATTGAGTTCAAATCGGGCTTTACCCTGGTCTTCAGAGCCTATAATGATGGTGTGGCATACAGGTTTAAAACCAACTTCAAGGGTAATGTGATTGTATTGAATGAAAGGGCCGAAATTAATTTTCCCGGCGAAACGCATGCCTGGTACCCTCTTGAGGAAGGATTTATGTCGCATAATGAACGAAGCTACATAGCCACTTCACTCGATACCATTAGGGAGGAGCACCTGGCCAGCCTGCCCGCCCTTTTCAAAACCGGCGGCATTAATGTGCTGGTGACTGAATCCAGCCTTGAGGATTACCCCGGCATGTGGCTCAGGGGAAATGGCAGCAATTCATTGAAGGCTGTTTTTCCTTATTATCCCGATGAGGAAAGATTGTATGGCGACCGTAACCTGAGGGTGATATCGCGGCGCGACTTCATGGCAGAGACAGTGGGTGAAAGATCATTTCCCTGGAGGACTTTTGTGATAGCTGGCACCGACGCCGGGCTGGTGGAGAGTAACCTGACCTACCTCCTGGCCGGGGAATGCCGGATGGAAAATACAGGGTGGATAAAACCCGGCAAGGTGGCATGGGATTGGTGGAACAGTCTTAATATTTACGGGGTCGATTTCAGGGCAGGTATAAATACCGAAACATATAAGTATTATATTGATTTCGCAGCTGAATACGGGCTTGAATATATTATCCTTGATGAAGGATGGTACCGGCTGGGTGATGTGCTGGATGTGGTACCGGCAATAGATATTGAAGAGCTTTGTGCTTATGCGGAAAGCAAGGATGTGGGCATCATACTGTGGGTTGTCTGGAACACTCTTGATAACAAACTGGATACCGCTCTTGCCCAATATGAGGCATGGGGTGCCAAAGGGATTAAGGTCGATTTCATGCAGCGCGACGACCAGAAAGTTGTCAACTACTACTGGCGTGTTGCCGAGAAGGCTGCACAGCATAAGCTGCTGGTCGATTTTCACGGCTCATATAAACCTGCAGGACTGAGACGAACATGGCCCAATGTGCTGACCAGGGAAGGTGTCAAGGGACTTGAGAATACCAAGTGGAGCTATGAAATAAGTCCCGACCATGACCTTACCATCCCCTTTATAAGGATGGTGGCCGGACCAATGGATTATACCCCGGGCGCCATGGTCAATTATGACAGTGCCTATTTCAGGCCCATGTTCAACCGCCCTGCAAGCATGGGAACAAGAGTGCACCAGATGGCCATGTATGTGGCTTATGAAAGCCCGCTCCAGATGCTGGCTGATAGTCCTTCAAACTACAGGAAGGAACATGAATGTACTGAATTTATTGCCGGGGTGCCTGTCGTATGGGACGAGACCAGGGTGCTTGAGGCAGCTGTGGGAGATTACCTGGTAATTGCCAGGCGCAGCGGGGACGAATGGTTCGTCGGGGCTATGACCGACCGGGAGGGAAGAGAATTTGAAATTGACCTTTCATTCCTTGGAGAGGGAGAATATTCGGCGGTAATTTTCAGCGATGGAGTAAATGCTGACAGGTACGCACAGGACTATAAAAAGACTGAGACTGTAATATCGAAAGATGATAAACTGGCAATAAAAATGGCCCCGGGAGGAGGCTACGCGGCAAGGATAACAAAAAGATGATCTGATGAAACAATATCTCGGTCTGCTGGATCATGTGATGACGAAGGGCGTAAAGAAAACTGACCGGACAGGAACAGGCACCATAAGTGTTTTTGGCTACCAGATGAGATTTAACCTTGATGACGGCTTTCCTGTACTGACAACTAAGAAGCTCCACCTCAAATCCATCATACATGAACTGCTGTGGTTCATTAAGGGTGATACAAATGTGAAATACCTGCAGGAGAAAGGTGTAAGGATATGGAATGCCTGGGCTGATGAAAAAGGTGAGCTGGGGCCCATATACGGTTACCAGTGGAGATTATGGCCCGCTGCCGGCGGGCGTCATATAGACCAGATAAGCCGGCTTATTGAATCACTCAGATCAAACCCTGATTCCCGGCGTCACATGGTGAGCGCCTGGAATGTGGGCGATATTGAGAAAATGGCACTCCCGCCCTGCCATATACTGTTCCAGTTCTACGTGGCAAACGGGAGGCTGTCATGCCAGCTCTACCAGCGCAGCGCCGATATATTCCTGGGTGTACCCTTCAATATTGCTTCCTACTCACTGCTGCTGATGATGGTGGCACAGGTGACAGATCTGCAGCCGGGTGAATTTATCCATACCTTCGGGGATGCACATATCTACCTTAACCATATAGAGCAGGTCAGGGAACAGCTTACAAGAGAACCTTATGAACTGCCGGTGATGAAGATCAATAAGGGGAAGAAGAGTATATTCGATTTTGAGTACGAAGATTTTGAACTGATAAATTATAAGGCACATCCCCATATTAAGGGGGATATTGCCATTTAATAATAATATACACGCTATGATATCAATTATAGTAGCAGTTGCATCGAATAATGCCATAGGGATGAATAATCAACTCCTCTGGCATATCCCGGACGACCTTAAGCGATTTAAGAAACTGACCCTCGGCCATTGC
>JAZBOI010000075.1:0-3215 GCA_036351095.1 Bacteroidales bacterium
CACGATAAGTACAGAGGAACAGATACGTCGTTTGCCTTTCCCGTCAACAGAATATTCGGATAATCCTTCCGGTGTTTCACAGGCTGTCAGCCTGCTCGGAGGTCCGGATAACGGTGGGACGAAGCTCTGGTGGGATAAGAAATAATGTTGAAAAATTAATCTTGAGATTATGAAAACAAGGAAATATAAAATTCTATTTACCATAATTACAGGCGCAATGTTTATTCTTAGCGCTTGCGAGACCGAACCGGAAGCACTCATGATACAAAAACCATATACTTATGATGATCAGTATTATGAAAACCTCCGGGCCTATAAAGAGTCGGATCACCAGATCTTCTACGGCTGGTATGCTGCCTATGGACAAAAAGAAGGGGTTCAGGCTTCTTATAAAGAATCAGCCTCATGGGGTGAGCATATAGCAGGACTGCCTGATAGCCTCGATTTCTGCAGCCTCTGGATGGGTATTCCTACTGAGGAAGACAATCCCATAGCTTACGAAGAAATGAGGAGGTCAATGGAAGTGCGAGGTATCAAGATGGTGATGCCTGAAATTTGCAGGATTGAGAAATATGAAGGACAGTTCGAACTAAATGAAGATGGAATGAGGGAGTATGCCGCTTATCTGGTTAATAAGGTATTTGAACATGACCTGGACGGGCTTGACCTTGATTATGAACCTGAAGGAGACTGGTTGCAGGACAGTGTATTTGCAGTTTTTGTCCAGATGGTAGGTGAGAGTATAGGACCAATGTCCATTAACCCGGATAAGTATTTAATTATTGATTATTATAATCATACTCCACCGCCTGAAGTTGAGCCGTATATAAATTATCTTGTGAACCAGGCGTATACCCAGGGTATAACATCTAATTCAGCAGAAAGGCTTCAGTCAAGATATGACCAGGTGAGCTGGTGTCCACCGGAGAAATTTATTGTGACAGAGAATTTTGGCGACTGGTGGCCTGACGGGGGTTCACCCTTTACCGAGGCAGATGGGAATACCCTGACTACCGATGGGAAACAAATGTACTCTCTCGAAGGAATGGCACGGTGGAATCCGGTTCAGGGCCCTAAAGGTGGTTTTGGAGCATTCTATTTCGACAGGGATTATCAGAATTTACCGGCTTACCATAACGTAAGGCGATGTATCCAGATAATAAACCCTGCTGTATACTAATGTTTTGTGTTAAGAAATAGCAAAAAAAGTAAAAATATGAATAGTCTGAACAATAAATTAAAAATCTGCACGGGCCTGACAATAATTATGTTAGCAATTGTCTTTAATGCCTGTAAGAAATATGAGAACCTCGATGATATGGTTTATATTACGGGAACAGAAACAGACAGGCTTGCCAAATTCACTGTGGAAGATATTCCATCAAGTTTTTCTGTTACAGCAACAGTGACACGTAAACTTGAAGAAGATATAACCGTTCACTTCAAGGTGGATACGAGCCTGGTTAGCAACTATAATGCTGAAATGTCTGCAAATTACTATGTTCCGCCAGCTGGTAGTTACGAATTATCCTCGTCAAGCACTATCGTCAGGGAGAGAACGAATGTATCTGATCCTGTAACCGTTAGTATTACCTCTACGGATGATTTTATGGAAGGGAGATCCTACATGATACCAGTGACCATCACCGAAGTGGATGGCCCCTTTGACGTCCTTGAGCCCTCCCGTACAATTTTCCTCAGGGTGGCAAGAGTATTCTATTTTAACAGTGTGGACATTTCTGATCATAATTTTTATCACACTTATACTTTCCCTGATAATGCTTATCCCGGCCTTAATGAATTCACATATGAGATTAAATGTTACGTAGATTCGTGGCATTCCGGTAACCCTCCCATTAGCCGGTTATCAAACTGGGGCCCTCCTGATGAAAGTATGTTTAACCTTTTGCGTTTTGGTGAAGGTGGCAGCGATATTGACCAGTTACAATGGATAAATACATCAGGTAGTGTATTCTCAAATACAAGATTTCAATTAAAGCGCTGGTACACTATAAGTTGTGTTTATGATGGGTCGAAAGCCCGACTCTATGTGGATGGAGTGCTGGATGCTGAATTCGATGCTGAAGGCCAGGTATATACCTTCGGATTGCTCGAGCTGGGAATGTCATATGGTGGGTATGAATATTCACAACGTTTCCTCGGGCGTATAGCTGAAGTAAGATTATGGAACAGGGCACTCTCGAGAACTGAAATACAGGCAGGGATATGTGGTGTATATAGCGGATCACCGGGCCTTGTTGCATACTGGAAACTTAATGAAGGTGACGGACAAACCTTCTATGATGCCAGTGGTAATGGATATGATATGGTCTGGCCAAATACGGTGGTATGGAACTCGGATCTTGATAATAAATGTGCTGAATAAAAAATATCATGATGAAAAAACTGTTAAACACTAGTACCCTGATTGCTGCATCTTCAATTTTAATGCTTTGCATACTTAGCTCATGCAGCGAGGATATTGAATATGACATTACTGGCGATACAGCAAACAAGGTGTATATAAACACACATACATCCTATGTTAATAAATATCAGTTGAATGTAATTCATACACCTGTTGGCAGCCTCGGAGAAATCTCAGCCCGCTTCCCGGCACGCTGTACACAGGAGGCCGGTGCATCCATAAGGGTGAATTTTGAAATTGATAATTCACTGGTGGATATCTATAACGAAACCAATTCGACCGGCTACAGCCAGGTTCCAGGGGGACTGGCGCAGCTCAGCAGCTCCTCCATTACCATACCACAGGGAGCGCTTGCTTCAAGCGATTCCCTGGAGATAAGCATAGCGGGAGATGACCTGGAGCAGCTTGTTGATGAAGCTTACCTCATACCTGTCAGGATAAGCTCCGTAGAAGATGGGGGAGGTGTAGCCTTACGCACAAACCTGAATACTGTTTATTTGATAATCAGCACAATAGTGACGAACTGTTATGACAGGCCCGGGGAGGATGACATGGAAGGAGCGATTGTTGAAGACAGGTCAGCATGGACAGCAGAGATGGATATACCTGTGAATTTAGGTTCCCTTGACAGGCTTTTTGACGGGAACACCCGGAGATACGGGGGAGTTTATTCCCAGGAATGTAACCTGACGGTCAATCTTGGAGCCTTATATAACGATATAAGCGGCATAAGGCTTCATACTTACAGCCGTAACTATGGCATAACATCAGCCGTTGTGTATACAAG
>JAZBOI010000076.1:0-4537 GCA_036351095.1 Bacteroidales bacterium
TGTTACCGCCTATCTCCTGGGCACTGCAGTTTTCCTTCTGCCTTTCGGCAGGCTGGGTGATATACTGGGGAGGAAAAAGATCTTTATGTCGGGACTTATCCTCTTCACCATCACCACAGCCTGCATAGTTTTTGCACAGACCATCACCCTTTTCCTGGTTTTCAGGGTATTGCAGGGAGTCTCGAGTGCAATGATCTTTGGAACGAGTATGGCCATAATCACTTCCGTCTTTCCTCCCGGTGAGAGGGGCCGTGCCCTGGGAATAAATATAACAGCGGTATATGCCGGTCTCTCGAGCGGACCCTTCCTTGGGGGCCTGCTGCCTGCCTCTCTTGGCTGGCGCAGTATATTTGCCGTCCTGGTTCCCGTTGCGGCCACAGCGGCATATCTCACTTACAGGAAAATAAAGACTGAATGGGCTGAGGCCAGGGAGGAGAAGCTCGATCTTCCCGGTTCGGCATTGCTGGGAGGCGGACTGGTACTCAGTATAATCGGGTTTTCAAGAATTCCGGGTACAATGGGTATTGTCCTTATAATCTCGGGACTGTTGATGATTATGTCCTTCCTTATTTATGAAAAATACGCAAGGTTCCCCCTGCTCGACATTAATCTCCTGCTTTCCAACAAGGTGTTCAGCTTTTCCAACCTTGCGGCAATGATTCATTATGCCGCCACTTCGGGCATAGGTTTTTTTATGAGCCTCTACCTCCAGTATCTCAAAGGACTGGATGCCAGGACGGCCGGTTTTATCATTATGACACAACCCGTGCTAATGGTTATCTTTTCAATACCGGCCGGAAAACTGTCTGACAAAAGAAACCCGGGTCACATTGCCTCGGCAGGAATAGGACTTACCTCACTGGGTATATTTGCCCTTACCTTCATTCAGCAATCCACATCCCTGGCATACATAGTAGCCATTCTTGCCCTCAACGGCCTGGGATACGCCCTCTTCAGCTCACCCAACTCGAACGCCATAATGAGCAGTGTGGAAAAGAAACACCTTGGTGTTGCCAGCGGGATGCTCGGAACAATGAGAATGATCGGGCAGACAACCAGCCTGGGTATTGCAATGATGCTTATCTCTCTTAACCTGGGCGACCAGGCAATCAAACCCGAAAACTTTGACCTCCTGCTTAAGACAATAAGATCAGGTCTTGCTATATTTGCACTGATTTGTATACCGGCAATATTTGCCTCACTTGCAAGAAACAGAAAACTAAACAGAAAATACAATGAGTAATACTTTCCAGGGTAAGAGCAGGGAAGACATACAGACCCTTATTTCAAGGCTCCAGGCCGATCTCGATCCCCATAGCAGCAGGAGGATCCTGGGCCTGCTTGATTTTACCAGCCTTAATGTAAGGGATACATCAGACACCATTGAAGACATATGTGAAAAAGTAAATAACTACCGCTTTGTTTTCCCTGACCTGCCATGCATTGCCGCCATATGCGTCTACCCCCGCTTTGTTCATCTTTTAAGGAAAAAGCTCGAGGTGCCTTCAGTAAAAGTTGTTTCCGTGGCAGGTGGCTTCCCCTCGGCTCAAAGCACTACCAGCGTAAAACTGGCCGAGGTTAAAGAGGCTGTGGAGTCAGGTGCAGATGAGATAGATATAGTTATGCCGGTGGGAGAATTCCTCAGGGGAAATAAAAACCATATAATGGATGAAACGGCCGCAATAAAGGAAATTATTGGCGATAAGCATCTTAAGCTTATTATTGAAAGCGGGCTGCTGGCCGATCCGGAATTAATATACGATGCCTCAATACTGGCGATGGAAGCAGGGGCCGATTTCATAAAAACATCCACCGGAAAAGAAAAAGCTTCTGCCTCGCTCGAAGCCGTATATGTCATGTCTCACGCCATTAAAAATTTCCATCATGCTAGCGGTAAAATTGTTGGCATTAAACCGGCAGGCGGTATTGCCACTGTTAATGACGCCCTTGGCTACTACTCACTTGTGGGGCTGCAGCTGGGACCACAATGGCTTCTGCCGGAGAGTTTCAGGATAGGGGCAAGCCGGCTGGCCAACCAATTATTAAGCGAAGTAGAAGGAAGAAATGTGGAATATTTCTGAAATAATGTTGCCTCAAAATGTGGCTGAACCCATAGCCACAGATGTATACGGGTCCGAATGGATGTTTGTACTGCTCATGCTGCCTTTGCTGATCTACCTTATTGTGTCAGTTGCGGAGAAATATTCACTTGCCAGGATAATTAATATAGTCTTCAGCAACAAATATGCAAGCACAAGCTACCGTAATATTAATCCCGGCATACAACTATTCCAGGTCTTGCTGGGTGTTTTAAGCATGATCAGTATTTCCACCTTTATGCTCTTCCTGGAAATACATTTTAACATCAGTTTCTTTAAGCTGCAATCCTTCAATCTATGGCTTTTCAACTTTCTCCTGATATCCATACTTATATCCTTCAGGTACCTGGTAATTATTGTCGTGGGAGCCGTCACGCGTACACGCGACGCTTTCAGGGAATACCTCTTCAGTGTTTCGCGAAATTTCAAGCTCACAGGGATACTGCTGATGATCGTAAATTTATTCATTTCCTACCTTGCCGGTGTGCCCGATAAATACCTTATCTATTTCTCATTCGTGCTGATCGGGATCATTCTTTTCTTCAGGATGATAAGACTGGTACATATATTTCTTTCAAGGAGGTTTTCATTATTTTATTTGATTTTATATCTTTGCACACTGGAATTTTTCCCGGCTCTTATATTGATAAGATATCTGAGCGGCCAGGCATAATAAAAAGAAGGCTAGTTGTTGTACACTTAAAATCAGAGTGTTTTGAAGATAAAAAGTATACTGGTATCGCAACCGGAACCCCAGAATCCAAAATCACCCTATTTCGAACTCGCCAGGAATCATGGACTAAAAGTCGATTTCAGGCCTTTTATAGAGGTGGTTGGGATACCTTCCAAAGAGTTCAGGCAGCAAAAAATCAATATTCTTGATCACAGCGCTATAATTTTTACCAGTAAAACAGCCATTGATCACTTCTTCAGGATATGTGACGAACTGCGCATCAGCATACCTGACACCATGAAATATTTCTGCATAACTGAAAATGTTGCATTCTACCTGCAGAAATATATTGTGTACAGGAAGAGAAAGATATTCTACGGGAACTCCCGCTTCAACGATCTGTGCACCATTGTGTCGAAGCACAAGGATGAAAATTATTTCGTCCCCCTCTCAGTGCCTCACAAGGCTGAAATCCCGGAGCTGCTCACAAAGCATAAAATCAAATATACCATAGGAAACCTCTACAGGACTATCAGTGCCGACCTTTCCGACCTGGCAGATGTGTATTATGATATACTGGTCTTTTACAGCCCCTCAGGACCCAAATCCCTGCTGGAGAATTTTCCCGATTTCCAGCAGAATATGACCAGGATAGCTGCCTTTGGTCCCTCGACAGCCAAAGCAATAGATAAGCTGGGACTGAGGCTCGACATACATGCCCCGAACCCGGAAGCACCATCAATGACCATGGCGCTGGACCAGTTCCTGAAGAACCATAATAAGAAGAATAAATAAGAGGATATACCCTGCAGCACAGATTACAAGGGTGAATTCCCCGCTAAAGGCATACCGGCACCCTGTGATGGATAATAACAGATTCACCTTCAGTAAAAAAGAGAAACTCTGCAGCCGCAAGGTTATTGCCGCCCTGTTTAAGCACGGCAACTCATTCTATTCGGGTCCTTTCAGGGTGCTCTGGATGAAAAGCAGCGATAAATTACCTTCTCCTGCACTTATGGCCATCAGCGTGGGGAAAAAATCCATGCCCGCAGCAGTAAAACGAAACAGGGTAAAAAGACTTGTGCGTGAAGCCTGGCGGCTGAACAAACACAAACTCTATGCCCGGCTCGAAGAAATGAATATGCAGCTGTACATTATGCTAATATATACAGGTGCTGAAATACCTGAATATGCCAGCCTGGAAAGACAGGTGGACAAACTGGTCGGAAATTTTTCCTTACATTTGACCGCCGCCAGGCAAAATAAATAAACAGGGTGATGGCTTTGGCAGCCATTTTGTATGGAAAGGAGATGGAAGTCTTTATAATGGAAGTCTTTAAAACAATAACATTTCAGATCAATGAACAATAAGAGCAAAAAAACACTGCTGATCACACTGAGTGTAATTATTATATCAGTATTTACCACGGCATATATATCCAGGAACGAATCAAAGGATTTTAAGCTTCAGAAGAACCTTGATATCTTCTACTCACTGGTAAGGGAGCTTAATGCTTTTTATGTTGACGAGATCAAGCCTGATGAGCTCTTCAGGGAAAGTATAGATGAGATGCTCAATGATCTTGACCCCTATACAACATACTACCCTGAATCGGAAAGCGACGACTTTGCCTTTATGACCACGGGCAAGTACGGGGGTATCGGTTCACTCATAAGAAAAAGCGGTGATTATACAGTTCTTACACAGATATACAAGGGCTTTCCTGCTGATCTTGCAGGCCTGAAGGCTGGTGATATACTTAAA
>JAZBOI010000077.1:0-4831 GCA_036351095.1 Bacteroidales bacterium
ACAGTTATCCTGCTGCTTCCCTGGCGGCTCACACTTGTCAGTGTTCTAACCCCGGGTATACCGTTAATTGATTGCTCCAGCGGTTCGGTAATCTGTGTCTCAATAACATCTGAATTGGCTCCGGGGTAAGAGGTACTTACTGTTATTATGGGTGGGTCAACACTGGGAAATTCTCTTACACCCAGAAAAGTCATGCCAATAAGTCCGAAGAGCACAATCACAATAGAAAAGACTGTCGCCAGAACTGGTCTATTTATGCTTATGGAGGAAATACTCATATCATTAATTATTAATAAGGCTGTCAAGCATCACGGGCAGGCCTTCCCTCAGCTGGAGGATACCTGATACTATAAGGGTATCATTAAAATTTAAGCCCTCAATAATCTGGATGACAGATTCTGTCCTTAGTCCTGTTTCTATTGCTACCTTATGTGCCTTGCCTCCCCTGTAAACATATACTTTTTCACCGTCCATCTCAGGTATTAAAGCTTCAGTTGGGATTGATATAGCATCATCCACCTCCCTAAGGGTTAAACTAATGCCTGCAAACCTGCCGGGTTTATGTTCCTCATTCCTGTTAGGATAAAGCGCCCTCACCACAATTGTTCGTGTATTTATGTCGATCTTGGGATCAATGGCATACACCTTGGCGGAAAACAGCTCATTATACCCGTCAACGCGGAAGCTTATCGGGTATCCGGGTTTTAATTCGCCCGCATATCGTTCAGGTACGGAAAACTCTATCTTTAAAGGTTTGATCTTTACAAGCCTGGCTATTTTCGAATTGGGGGAGGCGAAGCTTCCTTCACTGAGATAACGTAAACCAATTTTTCCGTCGAAAGGTGCCCGAAGCTCTGTTTCCAGAATACGTGCCTTTACCAGGAGTATGTCGGCTTCAGTTGTCTGAAGCTCAGTGACAATCTGATCATAGCTCTCCTGGCTTATTGCGTCTTTCTCCAGCAATGCCCGCTGCCTGTATTCCTTTTCTTCAAGGAGCTTCTTCTGGGCTTCAAGCTTCAGGAGCTGTGCCTGCAGATGACGATCATTTATTTTTGCAAGCAGATCACCTTCACTGACTGATGTTCCTTCACTGAAATAGATACCTGTGATTTTTCCCGAGGTTTCGAATGACAGGTCAACTTCTTCATCGGGCATCAGGGTGCCGTTACTGTTTATTTGTTCAGTTATATGGGACGGTTTTACAATGAAGCCTGAAACGTTTAATATCTGCTGCCTCCTCTCATTCCTGACGGTAAAATCTTCATCCGTGGAAAAGAGCTGCTTCCCGAATTTAGGATACAGGATGATTATTAACAGTAATAATAATGTCAGGTAGGTAACCAACGACCGGATTTTCTTCTTTTTCATTTTGAGATTTATTTAAACCTGGAAAACTCTATGAGATAAGCTGATGGAAGATGAATAAAAAATCACTATTATTTTCTTTTAGCTAACAGTGACCGGGGAAACATATTATTAATTTTCACTTTAATAAACAATACAAAAATGACTATTTAAATTTTAATTTTCTATGGAAAAGTAAGCACCGTAAATTAAAAAATGTTAAAATAGACCGATTGTTATTCAGGGTCATGAATTTTCAGACAGTATCCTGAACTGAATAGCACTCGAGGATGTCTGCGATCCAGTCATTTCAGGCCCTGTTTGTTAAAAATTGTTAAGCGCCGGGAGTAATGACAGAATAGGGTCTAAATAATGGTTTTTTTGACATATTTTTGTGCACGTTCCTGAACAAGTTTTCTAATTTCTTGTTTCAGAGTCAAATAGCTATAGATGCATTTATATATGTTAAAAGGATTTTATATATCGTCATTAATTTTTGCCCTCACAACATCAATGGCTTTGGGTGCCGGGATAAAGGACAGGAAAGACAGGTCTGATGACCCGGGCTTAAAGCAAAAAACAATTGAAGCCATTAAAATTACGGAACCACCTGTCATTGATGGAGTTCTGGATGATGAGATATGGAATGCGGCCGATCTGGCCAATAATTTCGTCCAGTATTCACCCTTTAATGGTTCACCAAGCAAATATCGCACTGAGGTCAGGGTGCTGTATGATAATTCGGCAATATACATCGGGGCAATGATGTATGATCCAAGACCTGACAGTATCTATACCGAACTGGGTGAGAGGGATTCGGATTATGGTCTTAACGCTGACCAGTTCACAATTGATATCAGCCCGTATAACGACGGCATTAACGGTGCCACTTTTAAAGTCTCGGCATCGGGAGTACAATCCGACAGGATACCTGGCTCCGGCTCAATGCACAGGAGCGATACCTGGGATGCAGTATGGGAGAGCGAGACATCAATAGTCGGGAACGGGTGGATTGCTGAAATAAGGATACCCTATTCTGCTTTGCGTTTTCCTAAAGAAGCGATACAAACCTGGGGAATAAATTTCTGGAGGGAGGTGCGCAGAAACCGGGAACAGTCATCGTGGAATTATGTTGACAGGGAAACAGGGTCAACATTCAACCACCTGGGTGAGATGAGACAGATAAGGGATATTGAGCCGCCTCTGCGACTTTCCCTTACACCTTATGTTTCGGCTTACCTTGAACAGAATCCGGGTCAGCCGGAACCAGGCTTTACTTATAATGGTGGCCTCGACCTGAAATACGGGATTAATGAATCTTTTACCCTGGACGCCACACTGGTGCCGGATTTCGGACAGGTTCAATCGGATGACCAGGTCCTCAACCTGAGCCCTTATGAAGTGAGATACAATGAGAAGCGTCCGTTCTTCATGGAAGGGACTGAATTATTCAATAAGGGTAATATCTTTTATTCAAGGAGAGTAGGCTCTGTACCGAAAGGTTACTATAATGCCTATGATAGCCTGGGTCTGACAGAAGAGGTGGTATATAACCCGGGGGAATCGTCATTGATAAATGCCACAAAAATATCGGGAAGAACACGCTCAGGTCTGGGAATTGGGGTTTTTAATGCCATGACCAATTCAATGTACGCTACCGTTGAGGATACAGAAAGTGGCGAAAGCAGGCAGGTTATGACCGATCCTTTCACAAATTACAATATGGTAGTTATTGATCAGAGCCTTAAAAATAACTCCTATGTAAGCCTTGTGAATACCAATGTATGGAGAAATGCAGAGAATGATGAAAATTTCTATACGGCAAATGTGACGGGCACTGAGTTCAGTTTCCGCGATAAAAGCAGACAGTATTCAGTATCCGGGCAGGCAGCCTTATCACAGAAATATTACAGCGTAATGGAGGATGACTTCGGCCACGCCTTCCAGCTACGCGGTGGTAAAACAGGCGGTATCTTCAGGATGGAGTATGAGCTTGAAGCTTCTTCAGATACCTATGACCATAACGATATGGGCTACATGAGGCGAAATAATGAATTGCAGAACCAGGTGAGTGTTTCACATAATGTATTTCAGCCGTTCTGGAAGATACTGAATGCGCGAACATCATTGACCTACAGGCATATGATGCTTTATGCCCCAAGGGTTTTTACAGGTTCAGAATTTGATTTCAGTACAAATTTCACCTTTATTAACCACACCACAGTATTCCTGAGAGCTGAATACAAACCCAAAGG
The DNA here is from genome assembly GCA_036351095.1 of Bacteroidales bacterium. Classification (GTDB taxonomy): domain Bacteria; phylum Bacteroidota; class Bacteroidia; order Bacteroidales; family VadinHA17; genus UBA9300. Next base: position 3,600 of record JAZBOI010000077.1, read on the forward strand.
TGAAGATGATTATTTCGAACCCCGTGTGGATGGCTGGTTTTATCACCGGGGAAGGGAGCTGTCGGGCAGTGCCTGGCTGAGTTCAGACCGCAGTAAGAAGTTGTCCGGAAACATCCGCATGAGTGTAAATAAGATATGGTCACCCTATGATCAGTATCATTATTCATTGTCTTTCGGACCCACATTGAAACTGACAGACAGATTTTCCTTGAGCTATGATTTTGAAGTACGTAACAGGATAAATGACATTGGATATGTTGCCAGCGACATTGAAGAGGAGAATATATTTTTCGGGCTGCGTAATAACAGGACGGTTGAAAACAAACTGCAAACGGCCTATATTTTTTCCGCAAGTTCCTACCTCTCATTACGCCTGCGGCATTACTGGTCAAGAGCTGATTATCTTGATACTTATTACCTGCTCAACAGCGATGGGTCGCTGACAGAAACAGAACTGGATAACAATTATGATTATAATTATAATGCCTGGAATATCGACCTTGTGTATACATGGCGTTTTGCTCCAGGCAGTGAAATGTCTGTAGTATGGAAAAATTCGATCTATTCAGGTTCAGACCGGATATTTTATGATTTTGGAGATAATATGCGACATATGTTCGAGACAGGCATGTCAAACAGTATATCGCTGAAGGTACTATATTACTTTGACTGGCTGAGCTTGAGGAAAAAGAGATAGGTGCTTTAGCTGTCATGAGCCTGACGAATTTCTCCCGGGCAGGTAAAAAATTAAAACCAGGTATGAGATTTAGTTTTGTCTTTTCTTCCGCTTTTATTCTGTTTGGATTACTTTTTAGTCTATCAGAAATTTCAGCCCAGGTACATCATGAAACTAAAAGCCTGGAAGCTTTAAGAACAGCTGAAGCGCCGCTTATTGACGGCTATATTGATGAAGAAGCCTGGGAAAAATCAAATATTGCAGGTGATTTCATACAGTACTCACCCTACAGCGGGCAGCCTGCCAGTCTGGATACCGAGGTAAGGTTCCTCTTCGATGACGAGGCTGTGTACATAGCAGCCATTATGCATGACAGCTCACCCGACAGTATATTCCGTCACCTCGGCAGAAGGGACAATGATCATGATCTCAATGCCGACTTCTTTTATGTTGACATAAGTACATTCAATGATGGTTTAAATGGAGAAACATTTAAAATATCGGCCTCGGGGGTTCAGGCTGATCTAAAGGCAAGATCATCGGAAGGCCGGGAATG
>JAZBOI010000078.1:0-4675 GCA_036351095.1 Bacteroidales bacterium
AAATATAATTAAAAAGAATCATGCTCGTTTCACTTTAAGAGAAAACAGAAATATTCCTTTTGTATTATATTTAATTCCTATTTTAGTGGTAGACAATGCAAATGTAAAAAACTAATAGGAAATTAGCTTAATCCATACCTGTGATGAAAATGAGAAAGATCATCATCAAACTAATGGTTCTGAGCATGGCTTTAGTACTTCTCACAGGAAAAGCCAGGGCACAGGATCTGCATTTCGGTCTCTATGTCGAACCACTGATAAGCTGGTTCGGATCTGATACTGATGCCTCAGTGAGCGATGGCGCCCGCCCGGGTATAGCTTTCGGGATCACACTGGAGAGGTATTTTGCCAGGAATTATGCATTCACCGGTGGAATCAGCCTTAGCAACGCTGCAGGTAGGCTAAGGCATAACCAGGATATGCTTATATGGCTAAAAGACACAACCGAGCCCCTGGATGCAGGCGATAAGATAACATACAAAATAAGTTACCTGTCAATGCCTTTTGGTATTAAACTGAAAACCAACTGGATAAGCTACACTGTCTTCAGTGCTGACATTGGGCTAAGCCCGAAAATAATCGTGGGGGGCAAGGCAAGTATCCCTTCCCTCCAGATAGAGAAAGAAAGTATTAATCAGGAACTTAAATTCTTTGCCCTCGGGTATTATATTAAAGCGGGGGCTGAATACCCGCTGGGAGGCAGAACAGCCCTTACAGGGGGAATAGGGTATGAGAATGTGTTTACCGATGTAACCAGTGACCGGGACGGACAACCGAGCGATAAAATCACTCATCATATAATACGAATCAAACTGGGTCTGAATTTTTAAAAATAGTATTAATGAGAATAAGTCTGGCACAGCTCAATTATCATGTAGGCAACTTTGAGAAAAACAGTGAGCTAATAACAGAAGCTATTGGGAAAGCTGAAGAAGATGGATCCGACCTTATTGTATTTTCTGAACTTTCCCTTTGCGGATACCCGCCACTCGACCTGCTTGAGCGCAGTGACTTTGTTGATAAGTGTTATAAATACCTTGATATTATAGCAGGCAGATGCACGAAGCTGGCGGCCATTGTAGGTGCACCGGCCATTAATACAAACAGCAGGGGCAAAAAACTGTATAATGCAGCCTACCTGCTTGCCGACGGTAAAATAAAGGACAGGGTGTATAAAGGTCTACTTCCGACCTATGACATATACGATGAATACAGGTATTTTGAACCGGCAGGTGATTTTAAAATTATTGAACTGAAAGGAAAAAAGATTGCCCTTACCATTTGTGAAGACCTCTGGGATGAACAGAGTTTCGAAAACGAATTCAGCAGCCCGCGCCTCTACAGGGTGTCGCCCATGAATGAACTGGCTAAATTTGACCCGGACCTGGTAATCAACATATCAGCATCACCTTTTGCCTATAATAAAATAGAAAGCAGGAAGAAAATATTTACAGGCAAAGCTGCCAGACATGGACTTCCCCTTTTCATGGTTAACCAGGTAGGAGCCAATACAGATCTTATATTCGACGGCAGCTCAATGGTAGTAGGTCCGGGGGGAAACCCGGTGGATATTTTTCCTTCATTCAAAGAACACCAGGCCAGCTATGAACTGGCTGATGTAATAAGGGAAAGAGATGGAAAGACACAGGCCACTGATCGCATTGGAATGATCCTTTCAGCACTCGTTTTTGGCCTGGAGGATTATTTCCGTAAAATGAACTTCAGGTCGGCCGTGATCGGACTTTCAGGGGGAATAGACTCCGCCGTATGCCTCTGTATAGCTACAGCCGCACTGGGCCCTTCAAATGTGAAAGCCATACTGCTGCCCTCGATGCATTCAAGCAAACATTCGGTTGATGATGCCATTGAACTGAGTAAGAGGCTGGGTGTGGAATATGATATAATAAATATTGAAAAAGCATACCGGGCAATAGGAGAGTCGCTCTCTGAAATGATGAAAGATATACCTGAAGATGTCACGGAAGAAAATATCCAGGCCCGCGTAAGGAGCCTCCTGCTGATGGCTATTTCCAATAAATTCGGCCATATATTGCTCAATACTTCCAATAAAAGCGAAACAGCTGTTGGCTACAGCACCCTCTACGGTGATATGGCGGGCAGTATATCCTTGCTCGGTGATGTCTATAAAACAGATATTTACAGGCTGGCTGAACATATAAACAGGAAAGAAGAGGTGATACCCCTTAATATCATTAAAAAAGAACCGTCAGCCGAGCTCAGTCCAGGACAGAAAGACTCTGACTCACTTCCCACATATGACATTCTCGACTCAATACTTTACCAGTATATCGAATTGCAGAAACCTATCCCTGATATCAGGGGCCGGGCGTATGACACAGCCCTTGTGAAGAAAGTAACTGACATGGTCAATCAAAGTGAATTCAAACGCTACCAGGCACCACCTATCCTCAGAGTTTCGAGCAAATCTTTCGGCCCGGGCAGGCGAATGCCACTTGTCGGAATATATTGATGTTTATTTAGATTAATTCCACATTAGCCCTCCCGGTGCAAAACATGACAGGAATCATCTTCACCCCAGCCTTTATGTTCTACAACATATATAAGTAATAATCTGTAATCGTGGGCTTTACAACGCACTGTTAATGAATGTGTTAAAAAATGTTAATTTGGCGTTTGTAAGTATCTTTATATTATTTTTGTATATGTTCTGTAACATAATTATATATGAAGTCAACATTGTACAAGAATCATTACATCCAGCATTGCATTGAGAGCCCCGGCTCGATCTTTAAAAATCTTAAAACATCTGAAAGGGAAGTTATTGTAAGAAACCATTCCTATGCACATTACAGGAAGGGGGAGATAATATTCAAGGAAGGTGAGAAGCCACCGGGACTAATAAGCCTGGCGGCCGGGAAAGTCAAAGTATTCAAGGAAGGGGTAGGTGGCCGTGAGCAGATACTGCGTATGGCAAAGCCGGCCGGCCTGCTTGGTTTCAGAGCCCTTTTCGCAGGAAGTGCTTATTCGGCTTCAGCCATTGCGATTGAAGATTCCACAATATGTATTATTGAAAAAGATGCATTTTTTAACCTGGTAAAAGACAGTCCTGACCTGTCTCTGAAAATTATCCAGATGTTATCAGATGAACTTGGTTTTTCCAACAATCGCACCGTTTCTCTCACACAGAAGCATATAAGGGGCAGGCTTGCCGAATCGCTGCTGGTATTGAAGGACACTTATGGCTTTGAGCAGGATGGAAAGACAATAAGGGCCTACCTTTCAAGGGAAGACATTGCTAACCTTTCAAACATGACCACTTCAAATGCAATAAGAACACTGTCAACATTTGCATCTGAGAATGTCATATCCATTGACGGAAGGAAAATAAAGATACTTGATCCCCCAAAGCTTATCAGGATAAGCAGCCTTGGCTAATTCACTCATAAAGGTAGATACGCTTTACCCTGGCAGGGATGCCTGTTAATATCTCGTAGGGTATTGTTTTGCATATGCCCGCCACTTCGCTGACTGATATATTTTCACCGAAAATTTCTATTTCGTCTCCTTCTTCAAGCTCTGTACCGCTTATATCTATCATACACATATCCATACACACATTGCCGGTAAGAGGCAGGTAGTGACCACGTGCATATACTCTCCCCCTTCCCTGTCCCAATAATCTCCTGAGGCCATCGGCATAGCCCAGTGGCAGTATGGCTATTTTTCTCTTTTTCTCACTCACATCCTTAAGGCCATAGCCCAGGCCTTCTCCCTTATTTACGGTCTTCACCTGGGATATGCGGGTATAGAAACCGGCTGCAGTCCTGAGACCTTTCATCTCAACCTCGCTGATACCGTAAAGTCCTATACCAAGCCTGACCATATCAAACTGGTATTCAGGGAACCTGACAGTCCCTGCTGAATTGAGGAGATGCCTGGTAAAATCTGAACCTGTTCTTTCCCGTATTAAATTACTGAGCCTTATAAAGCTCGCGGCCTGTGTATGTGTAAACTTATCCATACTCTCATCATATGAGGCTGCCAGGTGGGAAAAGACTGACGCTATTTTCAGTGTCTGGCAATTTGCCAGCGCCTCTGCCATTTCATGAATATCCGAATCAGTAAAACCAAGACGGTGCATACCGGTATCAATCTTAATATGCACAGGATAAGCCCTTGCCCCGAAACGTTTGGCCTCTTCCATGAAGCTGTCCAGTATCTTCATGCTGTATATTTCCGGCTCAAGGTCATATTCCAGTAAGGATCTGAGTGAATAGGGATCCGGATTCATTACCATAATACGGCTTGTTATTCCTTCTTTCCTCAGGCTTATCCCCTCATCAGGGTAAGCCACCGCCAGGTAATCTATGCCATTGTATATCAGCCATTCTGATACTTCCCTGGGGCCTGCTCCATAGGCAAAAGCTTTTACCATGGCCATAATCTTTGTGCCCTTCTTCAGGCAGGACCTGAATGTATCCAGGTTAGAAAGCACAGCATTAAGGTTTATCTCCAGCCTTGTCTGTTGTGTTTTCAACTCAAGCAGGCGGCCAATACGTTCAAATTCGAACTTTCTTGCCCCTTTGATCAGTATGGCCTCATCCCTGAAGCCGGCCGGAAGGAAAGAGGCAATAAAATCGTCCGTATCCTTAAAAAAGCTTTTAGTGCCTGCGTCAAATAAATCACCAAAGCC
>JAZBOI010000079.1:0-20449 GCA_036351095.1 Bacteroidales bacterium
ATATTGCGCAAAGATAGCATAAATATATTAATTAATAATTAATTACAAGCTGTCAGGCAGAACAGTTTTAAACATCCTGCACCAAGATATTAAGCATTTTTAACTGCCATAAGCGCCAGCCAATGAGCTTATCATTTTATTATATTCATCCATTGTAAGGTCATCGTCGAAGAAATACAATGGGTTCTGGATCTTACCGTTATAGTGTATTTCATAATGCAAATGAGGCCCTGAAGAGATACCTGTACTTCCAGACAGACCAAGCATATCTCCCCTTGTGACATTCTGGCCCACACTTACCTCAACGCTGCTCAGGTGACCATAAATAGTCGTGAAGCCATAACCGTGGTCTATCTCCACCATATTACCGAAACCGTGCGGACTCCACCCTGCCCTGCTTACCGTACCTGCACCCGTGGCAAATACTTCTGTTCCCGGGGGTGCCTGGAAATCCTGGCCATGATGCCACCTGGGACTGCCCAGTACCGGATGTACTTCCCTGAATTTCAGCCCGTCACCAAGCGGTATGTTAACGTTAACAGGTCTTATATAGGGTATGTGCATTATCTTATCTTTCCATTCTGATGCAAGAGGGATGATATAATCAAATGACTTTGACTGTATATATGTTTTCCTCAGCAGTTCGTCAACCTTCTGTCTTGAAGAAATGAGCAGGTCTGAATTTTCGTAACCTTCAAGTTCCTCGTATTTTTTTGTACCTCCATAACCGGACTGCCTGAAAGAAGATGGCATATTATCCAGGTCCAGAATTGGCCTGTAAACCCTGTCCTCGGAAGCGGCAAAGAGTGAAAGCTTATTATCCGCATCATTAAAGGCACTCTCGAGCAAGCTGTATTTATACCTGATCTCCTCAAGTTGTGACTGTAATTTCTTTTCCTTGGGTGAACCAAAGAAATGCTTGAAAACCAAGCCATAAGAAGCAGCAAGAATTAATGAGACCACAAGAATTACAGTAAATCTTGCTAGCCTCTGTTCAACAGACAGCCGGTATTCTTTATAGACTATTTCGTCCCTGTCGAGTAGATACTTCTTGCGTAACATCAGGATCTTCACAAATTGTTTTTCCCCACGTTTTTCCCCCTGGGGTGCGACAAATCTAATTAAATAAACTAATTTTACAAACAATTTACCAACATAATGTTTAAGGAACAGTAGATTATATGGACTCAAGGGAACTTAGAAGAGCATTTTTTAACTTTTTTGAATCAAAAAAACACACTATTGTAGAATCTGCCCCAATGGTACTCAAACATGACCCCACACTAATGTTTACCAATGCGGGTATGAACCAGTTTAAAGATATTTTTCTCGGGAATGAGAAGCCCAGTACACTGCGTGTGGCCAACAGCCAGAAATGCCTCAGGGTATCAGGCAAACATAATGATCTTGAGGAAGTTGGTCACGACACTTATCATCATACCATGTTTGAAATGCTTGGAAACTGGTCGTTTGGCGACTATTTCAAAAAGGAAGCAATAGAATGGGCATGGGAATTTCTTACATCAGTGCTGAATATACCTGAAGAGCGGATATATACCACCGTTTTTGAAGGCAATGAGGACGAGAAGCTGGAGAGGGACAATGAAGCAGAGGAGTTCTGGAAAAAATGCTTCAAAAATCCTGGCAACAGGATACTGGAAGGATCAAAAAAGGACAATTTCTGGGAAATGGGTGATAGCGGGCCATGCGGACCCTGTTCGGAAATACACGTTGATCTGCGGGAGGATAAAGAAAGGGAGAAGGTGGCAGGACATGAACTGGTAAATAAAAATCACCCGCTGGTGATTGAAATATGGAACCTGGTATTTATCCAGTACAACAGGAAATCCGACGGCTCACTCGAACAGCTACCTGATAAACATGTTGATACGGGTATGGGCTTCGAAAGATTGTGCATGGTTGTACAGAATAAAAAGTCAAATTATGACACCGATATATTCCAGTCAATTATAAGTGAAATATCAGGCATTACCGGGATAAGCTACGGTGCCGGGAAAAATACTGATACAGCACTCAGGGTAATAGCCGACCACCTCAGGGCAGTGTCTTTTTCAATTGCTGACGGACAGCTCCCCTCAAATAACAAAGCAGGCTACGTTATCAGGCGGATACTCAGAAGAGCCATTCGCTATGCCTATAACTATCTCGGTCAGGAAGAGCCCTTCATTTACAGGCTGGTGCCTGTGCTCGTGAATATTATGGGCGATTACTTCCATGAAATAAAAGCACAGCAAAAACAGATAGCAAGCATAATAAGGCAGGAAGAAATTACCTTCCTGAATACCCTGGGGAAAGGTATGAAGTTAATTGACAGGAGGATAGACGAGCTGCAGGACAAAAACCAGGATATTTTCCCCGGTAAAGATGCCTTCATTCTTTACGATACCTATGGATTCCCGCTCGACCTTACCCAGCTTATCCTTAAAGAGAATAAAATGACAGTTGATACGGAAGGCTTTGACGAGGAAATGAAGAAGCAAAAGCAAAGATCAAAGACTGATGCTGTAAAGGAAACAGGCGACTGGACAATAATTGATGCAAAAAAGGGCACTGATTTTACCGGATATGAAAAAACAAGCGACCGCGTAAAAATCACACGTTACCGTAAAGTCAAGCTTAAGGGTGAGGAATTCTACCACCTTGTATTCGACAGAACCCCTTTCTATGCAGAATCAGGCGGGCAGGCAGGTGATACAGGGTATATTACCAATGGCAGTGAGAAAATCGACATTATAAACACCATCAAAGAAAATAAACTGATAGTGCACGTCAGCAAAGCTGCTCCCCGCGATACCGAAGATTACTACCAGGCCGTCGTTGACCGGCAGCAGCGATCAGCCACCGCGAAAAACCATACTGCCACCCACCTCCTGCACCATGCTCTCAGAAAAGTGCTTGGTGATCATGTTGAACAGAAAGGATCGCTGGTCACCGCAGAAAAATTACGCTTCGACTTCAGCCATTTCAGGAAAATCTCGCGTGAAGAAATTGATGAAGTGGAAAAACTGGTAAACAAAATGGTAAGGGAAAATATTCCGGCTACCGTCATCGATGAACTGCCGGTGGATGAAGCCCTTGAAAAAGGTGCTATTGCCCTTTTCGGTGAAAAGTATGACAGCAGGGTGCGCGTGGTTGGTTTTGATGAATCACTGGAACTGTGCGGGGGCACCCACGTTGAATCCACAGGCCAGATAGGCCTTTTTAAAATTATTTCTGAATCAGCCATCGCGGCAGGTATAAGAAGAATTGAAGCAGTAACATCAGAGCATGCACTGGATTATGTTAACAACAGGCTGGCCATCCTCGACCAGGTAAGCAATATGCTCACCAGTTCAAGTGACATACCTGAATCAATATCAAAGCTTATATCACAGGTTGGTAAACTGAATAAAAGAATAGAAAAGCTGGAAGCAAATGCCACTACCCTTATACGGGATGAACTGCTAAGCAAATCGGAAGATATAAATGGCGTGCAATTCATTGCACAGCAGGTGCAAACAGATTCCCTGGATATCCTGAAGAAAATAGCACAGATGATCAGGACCTCAAATAAGGGCATCGTGCTCGCCATAGGTTCACAGATAGGCGACAAGGCCCACCTGCTTATTATGGTCAGCGATGATATAGTAAAAATCAAAAAGATACATGCAGGAGATATCGTAAACAAAGCTGCAAAATACATTAACGGCGGAGGCGGAGGCCAGGCTTTTATGGCCGTGGCCGGGGGCAACCAGCCGGAGGGAATACCACAGGCTCTCGATTATATTAAAAAAACAGTAAGTGAAAATCTACTCTGAAACAGGGTCCCGTTAATCCTTATGATCCAAACCGGGTCGAAAAATAATTTTTCGCCACCTTTTGCTAAGCACATGATTATCTGATTTATACTGGACAATTAATCATGATTGTCAATTTTATCTTTCTTTTGTTCGAATTTTTTTTGTAGAATTGCCCGTTCCATAATTTTATTCATATGAAAGTAAGCAGGACTTTTGACATCATTGACTGGAATATTGAGAAATATTCCAGGGAAGTGGCTATTGCCGGTAAAAATGGAAATGAGTGGAAAACATACTCCACCGATGATTATCGCCACTTCACCAACATGGTCAGTTACGGCTTAATGGCATCTGGCCTGGAAAAAGGTGATAAGGTAGCCAGCATCACCGGAAACCGGCCGGAATGGTGTTTCGTTGACATGGGTCTATCCCAGGCAGGTATGGTGCACGTACCGGTATACCCGACCATCGGACCGGAGGAATATCTTTACATTCTCAACCATGCCGAAGTAAAGGTAATTTTCATCTCGAACAAATCTATCTACAGGAAAGTGGAACCGGTATTGAATGAGCTGAAGAAATTCAAGGAGATATATTCATTTGAAGAAATTGAAGGAGTGAAGAATTTCAGTGAATTACTTGAACTGGGAAGGAATAATGAGGATAAATACAGGGATGAACTGGAGCGGACAAAAGAATCAATCCGGCCGGATGATCTCCTTACAATTATTTATACTTCGGGAACTACAGGGCAGCCGAAAGGCGTAATGCTGTCACACAGCAACATTGTTTCAAACTTTGTTGCAATAAACGACATACATCACCTGGGTTTTGGTAACAGGGCTATGAGTTTCCTGCCCCTGTGCCACATATATGAAAGAATGGTTAATTACCATTTCCAGTATAAAGGAATGAGTGTTTATTACATTGAGAATATGGGTCTCATAACTGAACTGATAAAGGAAGTGAAACCGCATGTAATGAATACCGTGCCCCGTTTGATGGAAAAGATTTATGATGGTATAATGAATAAGGGCCAGGCTCTGAAAGGAATAAAAAAACAACTGTTCTTCTGGGCAGTCAGACTGGGTCTGAAATATGAACTGAAGGGTAAAAGTGCCATTTACAGGGCAAAGCTGTCCCTTGCCGGTAAACTTATTTTCAGCAAATGGAGAGAAGCCCTGGGGGGTGAAATAGAAATTATTGTTTCAGGTGGTGCGGCTATACAGCCAAGGCTCGAAAGGATTTTCTGGGCTGCCGGGCTGCCCATAATTGCAGGATACGGGCTTACCGAAACATCACCTGTAATTGCAGTTAACCCCTTTAAGATAAATGAGATTAAGTTCGGCACCGTAGGCCCTCCCATACCGGGTGTAGAGGTCAGGATTGCTGATGACGGTGAGATACTTACAAGAGGCCCCCACGTGATGATGGGCTACTACAAGGACGAGGAAAGGACGAGGGAAATGATCGACAGTGAGGGATGGGTCCACACCGGCGATATAGGCACACTGGTTGAAGGTAAATGGCTGAAGATCACAGACAGGAAAAAAGAAATATTCAAAACATCAGCAGGTAAGTACATAGCACCACAGATGATAGAGAATAAGCTCAAGGAATCATCTTTTATTGAACAGGCAATGGTAATAGGCGAAAACCAGAAATTTGCCAGTGCACTTATATCTCCCAATTTCAAAGAGCTCCACAACTGGTGCGCGGAGGAAAGGATAAGCTTCAGGGATAATTCTGAGCTTATAAAAAATTCCGAAGTAATAAAACGGCTCGGGCACGAGGTTGAACAACTGAACCAGGCACTTGGTGATCATGAAAAAATAAAAAGATTCAGGCTGGTTGAAGAGGAATGGTCCCCTGAAACAGGAGAGCTGTCACCTACCCTCAAGCTCAGGAGAAATGAGCTGATGATGAAATATGAAGAAATTATTGAACAGATCTTCGGGCAGAAGAAAAATTGACGCATTAATTTCACCCGGGCAAACAAAGCCTTTTTTGAGCCATTCATTTTTCATACTTTTGAATACATTTTTATCAGAAGAATGAGAAATATATTTCCAGGCCTTATTATTATATCCATAGCCCTTCTTATTCCAGGCATATCCTGCACAAAGGAAAGTTGTGACCAGGATACAGATGCATTTTTGAATGCCGGTTTTTATTCAGGACAGGCGGAAGAAGAAGATGAAAAAATAAGCATTGACAGTCTCGATATATATGCACTGAATGTTCCTGACTCGCTAATTTACTCAATGGTGAATCTCGACCATGTTTCCCTGCCTCTTAATCCGGCAGCTTCAAGCTGTGCTTTCGTCCTGGTGAACGGGGGTCGTGCCGACACAATAGAGATTTTCTACAGTTCCCGTCTCCAGCTACTGTCAATGGCCTGTGGATATATTTACTTTCATGAAATAGAAGAGATTAGACATACAAGCAATGATATCAATTACATATCTATTATAAATAAATCAGTTAATCCGGGTGAACAGGAAAATATCCAGATATTCTTTTAGCCTCTCTCTCTTACTCCTTCCCTTGCTGCTGACTGCCCAGAAAGCAGATACGGTAAAGGCTTCAAGGTCGCTAAGCGTGGGAGTCGATGTTACCGGTCCTGTATTGCATGCACTTGCCAATTCAGAATTTAAGATGGAAGGGCACCTTTCCTACAGGCTAAACTACAAGTATTACCTTGTCTGTGAACCAGGCTTTGCAGATTATTCCTATGAACAGTATAATTATACCTACAACAGCAGGGGCTGGTTTGCCAGGCTGGGCACTGATATAGGGATGCTTGCACCTGTGGCTACAAAAATCAATCATTTTGCCGGCATCGGTTTCAGGTACGGCCTTTCGGTCTTTGAGCAGGAGAGCCCTTTTATCAGAGTTGATAATTACTGGGGTCAGGTCAGCACCTCAATATCACCAAATTCGGTTCATGCTCATTTCCTTGAGATACAGGGGAGCGTAAAAACAGAAGTGTTCAGGAATTTCCTTATTGGATGGGCCGTTAAGCTGCGCACTCTTATTTATTCATCGGGGAAAGATGACAAAAAGCCTGTTTATATACCCGGATACGGGCTTAATGATGCAGGCTTCACGCCGGCAATTTCCTATTATCTTATCTACCGTTTTCCACTGGGGGATTCTTCCGGCGGATCAGCAGCATCCCCAGGAAAGTAATGAGCCCGTTTACTATCAGCAGCTCAAATCCGAATTTATAACCCCAGAGCAGTTCCTCCGAGAAAGTGTTCAGAAAGACGCATAAGAGGGGTGAAGCAATTGCAACGACCGGCAGCAGGCGGTCTTTAACCTTCCACCGGGTAAACAGGCCAAATGAGAACATTCCAAGAAGAGGGCCGTAGGTATAACCCGCAACGGTATACAGGGCACTTATCACACTCTGATCATTTATAAGCCTGAAGAGCATGATCACAAGCATGAGTATAAATGAAAACATAATATGCACCCTGAAGCGCACTTTCCTGAGAACGGATTCCTTCTCCTTACCCCTGCCGAGTATATCAACCGTAAAGGAGGTGGTGAGGGCAGTAAGGGCAGAATCAGCACTCGAGTAAGCGGCCGCTATCAGACCCAGAATAAAGAACATGCTCACTATAGGCGGCAGGCCTCCCCTGGTGGCTACCAGTGGGAAAATATTATCGGCCTGCGCGGGCAGCGCCATACCTACATATGAAGTGTACATTACAAGCAGTATTCCAAGTACAAGGAAAATAAGATTAACAGGCACAAATGCAATACTGTAGGTATAGATATTCTTCTTTGCATCACGCAGGTTGCGGCAGCTCAGGTTCTTCTGCATCATATCCTGGTCAAGGCCGGTCATAACGATGGTAATGAACATCCCCCCGAAAAAATTCTTGAAAAAATGTCGCTCATCATTGAAATCCTTGAAAAAGAAAATCTTCGACAGCTCATTTTCCCTTACAGTTTCAACCATCGAAGAAAAATTCAGGTCCATCGACCTGGATATATAGATAACCGTCAGAATGACTGCTGACAGCATAAAAACAGTCTGAAGGACATCAGTCCAGATAATGGTTTTAATACCCCCCTTGAAAGTATATAACCAGATAAGAGCCAGGGTGATGATAACTGTTACGGCAAAGGGCACATTCCAGGCATCAAAAACGGTGAACTGCAAGACCGTAGCTACCAGGAAAAGCCTGAATGAAGCTCCTATTGTCCGCGACAGCAGGAAAAAAGATGCCCCTGTCTTATATGAATAATGACCGAAGCGCTGTTCCAGGTAGGTATATATGGATGTGAGCTTTAATTTATAGTACAATGGTAAAAGCACTTCTGCAATTACCGCGTATCCTACCAGGAAACCAAAGACCATCTGCATATACGACAGCTGGCTTTCAATTACCCAGCCGGGCACTGAGACAAAAGTGACCCCGGACAATGAGGCGCCCAGCATGCCAATTGCCACAATAAGCCAGGGTGACCTGCGGTTGCCTATAAAGAAACTCTCACTGTCGGCTTTCCTGCTTGTAAACCAACCTATTGTAAGAAGCAGGCCGAAATAAAGTATAATAACTACCAGGATCAGTGCCGGGCTCATATGAAAAATTTTGGCAAGGATAATAAAATCCCGCGAGAGAAGAAAATTAAAATCATTAATTTAAGGCGCTGATTAAAATTACATGAAATAATATTTAAACCATGACATTCTCCGATTACCCCTCCAAATTACTGGAAAATGCGGTAAATGAATTTGCTTCATTGCCCGGCATAGGCAAGAAAACTGCTTTCAGGCTGGTAATGCACCTGCTACGACAGAAAGAGTCAGATGTGGAACGCTTCGGTGAAAGTATTGTGAAGCTGAAAAAGGAAATTAAATACTGTAAAATATGCTTCAATATATCAGATAATGATGTCTGTGATATATGCAGTGACAATTCCAGGGACCGGTCCCTTATGTGCATAGTGGAAAATATCAGGGATGTCATCGCCATTGAAAAGACGGGCCAGTACAGGGGAGTGTACCATGTTCTGGGTGGCATAATTTCACCAATGGACGGGATAGGTCCTTCCGACCTCAATATTGACCCCCTGGAAGAAAAGGTAAAAGCAGGAAATATCAGTGAGGTAATTTTTGCGCTGAGCACAACGATGGAAGGAGATACCACCAATTATTATATTTACAGGCGTCTGATGCCCTACAACATAAAAATAACATCCCTCTCCAGGGGTGTTGCAATTGGAGATGAACTTGAATATACTGATGAGATTACGCTTGGCAGGTCAATCGTCAACCGCATGCCTTTTGAATTACAGAAATAAGGAACCGGGCCTTAATACAATGCTTCTTTGCCTGTAACAGAAATAATCATTAATTTAGATGAAACGAACATTAACTTTTTTAATCAAAATTTCACAAAAGGAAATGATTAAAATGTTGATGGGAGAGCGAAGCGCTTAGAGAGTGAAGAAAATTTTTAAACAAATGAAAACATCTATAAAGTACTAATAAAAACATATAAAACATGAAACCTGACATAAGTCAAAAATTCTCCCTATCTGCTCAATCAATGAAGAAATCAGCCATCAGGGAAATACTTAAGCTGCTGCAGAACCCCGAGATGATCTCATTTGCCGGGGGCCTGCCCTCACCTGACTCCTTTCCCATAGATGAAATAAAGGAAATTACCTCCTCTGTTCTTGAGACAGACGGTAAGGCTGCTCTTCAATACGGGACCACCGAAGGAGATCCCGCGCTGAGAGAAATGCTGCTTAAAAGACACAGGGAGCAGGGGCTCTCAGCCGATCACAAAAACCTGGCTATAAGTACAGGATCGCAGCAGGCACTTGATATCTTAGCGAAAATATTAATTGACAGGGGAGATTATATAATATGTGGCCTGCCCTCCTACCTGGGTGGACTGTCTGCCTTTAATGCTTACGGGGCACAGATGAAAGGGATACCCTTTGATGATCACGGGATGAGGGCCGATGAACTTGAAAAAACTCTTGCGGAACTGGAAAAGGAAAAGAAAAAGGTCAAGTTCATTTATGTAATTCCTGATTTCCAGAACCCTGCAGGCATAACAATGCCTGAATCAAGGAGAAAAGAGATACTGCAGATAGCTTCCAGATACGACCTTCTTGTAATGGAAGACAGCCCTTACAGGGATATCCGTTTCGAAGGCAAAACACAGAAACTGATGTATGAACTGGACACTGAAGAAAGGGTTATAACACTTTTCACTTTCTCCAAAATACTGGCACCGGGATTCCGTATTGCCTGGGTGCTGGGTAACCCGGCAATAATTGATAAATTCCTGATGGCAAAGCAATCCGCCGACCTGTGTTCACCCGTGCTGGTGCAAAAAATAGCCGCCGAATATATGAAGAGAGGTCTGCTTGAAAAAAACCTCGTCAAAACCATCAGCCTGTATAAAACAAGACGCGATCATATGCTCAGCTGCTTCGAGAAATTCATGCCCGAAGGTGTTAAATGGACCAGGCCCGAGGGCGGACTCTTCCTTTTTATTACCCTGCCTGAATATATGAATGCAGATGATGTCTTCAATATTGCTGTTGAGAATAATGTGGCTTTCGTGAAAGGTTCCGTGTTTTTCTGTGACGATTGCGGTAAAAACACAATGAGAATAAACTTTTCTTACTGCGATACGGAAACAATAACAAAAGGGGTTGAAAGACTGGCAGGTGTAATCAGGGAATCAATGAAATAAGCCTGTAACATATAATTTTATGCATAAGGTATGAAACATTTTTGTTTTTATTTGTTAAACAATTAGTAAAACGAATCTGAAAACAAATGGGAAAAATTGAAATTTATCTGCCCGCCATGGGTGAAGGTGTGATTGAAGCCACCATTACCAAATGGCTTGTTAAGGAAGGCAGCGAGGTTGAGGAGGACGACCCCGTAGTTGAGGTTGCAACTGATAAAGTTGATACAGAAATACCCTCGCCGGCTTCAGGCATACTCAAAAATATCGCTTTCAAAGAAGGTGATATCCCTAAGGTGGGCGACGTGCTTGCTTATATCGAAAGTGAGGCCATTGAAACAGCCTCTGAAGAATCAGAGCCTGATGTGGAGAAGGATTTCAATGAGGTAAAAAAGGCTTCATCGGCATATTTAGCACATAAGGAGGAAGACGAGAAGGAAAGCGTAATGATGCAGAGCCGCACCCCGGGGGGCAAATACCTTTCACCCCTGGTAAGGAAAATAGCTTCAACAGAAAACATAAGCTTTGAACAGCTTGATAGCATTAAGGGAACAGGTATGGACGGCCGCATCACCAGTGATGACATAAAAAATTATATATCATCAGGATACAGCCGGAGCAAACCCCTGAAGGATGAGAGTAAAGAAACCGTCGAAAAAGAAGAAAAGCAAAAACAGCCTGAACCCAAACAACAAAGCCTGACGGCCGAAGGTGATGAGATCATTGAAATGGGTCGTGTAAGGAAGCTTATTGCCGAACACATGGTAAGGTCGAAACAAACATCACCTCATGTAACTTCATATATAGACGTCGATATTACCGACATAGTTAGGTGGCGGGAAAAAATAAAGGATAAATTTATGAAAAGGGAGGGCATGAAACTCACCCTTACTCCCATTTTTATAGAAGCTACAGCCCGTGCAATAAGACAGGTGCCGTTGATAAATGTTACAGTTGACGGCGACAGGATCATAAAGAAGAAAAATATCAACATAGGTATGGCAACAGCCCTGCCCGATGGCAACCTTATTGTGCCTGTTATCAAAAAGGCTGATGAAAAAAGCATAATAGGACTGGCCAGGGAAGTAAATGACCTTGCTGAAAGAGCCAGGAATAATAAGCTCAAACCGGAAGACATTACAGGAGGAACCTTTTCAATAACAAATTACGGAACCGTTGGCACACTCATGGGCTCTCCCATCATTAACCAGCCCCAGGCAGCCATACTGGGAATTGGGGCGGCAAAAAAGATGCCTGCGGTAATCGAAAGCCCTGCGGGAGACTCTATCGGAATAAGAAACATAGTCTACCTGTCACTGAGCTACGATCACAGGATTGTTGACGGAGCACTGGGTGGACTCTTCCTGAAGAAAATGAAGGAAAACCTGGAAGGCTTTATGAAAAATAAATTCATCGAGGACCTTTCCCTTTGAAAAAGTGTTGAAAACAAATATGAAAGGATCATCTTTATTGATCCTTTTTTTTTAATATTTGTCTTAATATTAGTAGTTTTGGATAAATGAATTCAAGCACAAATGAACAGACAGGCCATTAAACTGCTCCTGCTTGCCTTAATACTTAATTCAACAATCATAACGGCACAGAGCCGCAGGGATATCAGGAATATGTTTCATGAGGCCGAGTCATGGTTTCTCTTTGAAGAATATGAAGAAGCTCTCCCGCTTTACCTGGAACTCCTCCAGATTAATCCTGACAATCACAACTATAAGTACAGGATAGGCATATGCTACCTGAATATCCCGGGTGAAAAGGAAAAATCACTCCCCTACCTCCAGGATGCATCACGACATATAAACGACAGTTACCGGGAGGATAGATTCAGGGAAACAGAAGCACCCTACGACGTTTTTTTTTATTTGGGTATTGCTTACAGGATAAGCAACCAGCTGGATAAGGCACTGGAAACATACCGTCTTTTTTACGAGGGAATGGACCCGGAATTGTATGATACAACAACCGTTAAACAGCATATCGAAGCCTGCCATATTGCTAAAACACTCATGGACAGCCCCATCTACCTGGAACTTGAGAACCAGGGTGAGCATATAAACAGCCCCCGCTTTGATGTTAACCCGGTAGTGTCAGCCAGGGAAAATACAATAGTCTTTACACGTGAGCTGCCTTTTTATGAAGGTATTTTCTACTCCAGGAAGAACCCGGACGGGTGGACAGCCCCAAGACAATTACAGGAGGAATTGCTTATCGATGACGGATATACAACATCATTGTCGCCCGACGGTAATGAGATGTATATCTACAGGAATGACGGCTATGACGGAAATATCTATGTAAGCAGGTTCTCAAACGGACGCTGGTCACCTGCCGCTAAACTGAACGATAATATAAACACCAAATACTGGGAATCACATGCCTGTATCTCGGCAGATGGGAAAACTCTGTATTTTACAAGTAACAGGAAAGGAAGCTACGGGGGACTGGATATATATGTATCAGAAAAAGACAGTCTTGGTAACTGGGGACAGGCTGTAAACCTGGGTCCGACAATAAATACTCCCTTCAATGAAGAAAGCCCCTTTATTGACAGCAGTGGCAACATACTGTATTTCAGCTCAAGGGGACATTATAACATGGGAGGTTATGATATATTCTCTTCATCAAAATCCGGTGAAAACGAATGGTCCGAGCCGGTAAATATGGGTTACCCCCTGAATACAACAGACGATGATGTCTTCTTTTCACCCGTGGACAATAAATACCTGGCTTATATTTCAAGATTTGACGAGGATGGCTTTGGAGGAAAAGATATTCTCAGACTTCAGATCTATTCCGATGAAAACCCGAGATCTTTCAGGGTCAGGGGAATTGTCAGACAGGAAGGTCTCATGAGCCCTTACCGCGATAGTGTGAAGATAAGCATAGTTGATCGGCAGAATCGCGACACACTGAAGGTTATATATTCGGATGCCCTTAACGGGGAATATGAGTTCGGGATGCAACATGGTAAGTATACCCTGGTATATGAAGCTGACGGCTACAGGAAAATGGAGAAAGAATTTGAATTTGCCCTGGACCACAGGGGCAACATTATTGAGCTCCCGACACAGGTACTGAACAGGTCAGATTTTACAGCCCGGATTGACTTAATTTCAGCTGACGACTCGCTTATGTTCATGCAGGGCGATACCGCCACCATTGAAATGATGCTCGAACCGATGTCAGTGCTGGTAGTGGAACAAATGATGAACGACAGCCTGCTGACAACTGAAGAATTCTCTGTCATTGATCCTGCATTCACTTACAGAAGTGCCATACACAAGGGAGCAGATAATATCCGCTTTACACTGAAAGACCGCTTTGGCAATACCAATGTCAAAAATTACATGGTACATGCAGGTGATGTATCTGAAACAGTACAGGATATCAGCGAAACCCTTATAGCCGGAACCGAAGCAGGGGCAGATATAGACGAAGATGTTCCGGACGAACCCGGAGAACAGGAGCTTATTGCCCGCCAGAAAACACTGGACAGCCTGGATGCATTGGATCCCGGGGAAGCGGAATCAATCGACCGCATGGGCCAGGTGATGAATGAAGTAAGTGCCGGCGACGAAGCAAAACTCATTAAAGATGCTGTATCCAAAACCAACGAGCTGCAGATAAGGCATGCCGGAGAATGGCTGCAATCAATGTACTCCGTTGCTATTGAAGACGGTGCTGAAAAAGAAATGCTCACAAGGCTTATTGCAGCAATGTCAGCCGGTGCTGATGATGATGCACAGGATTTTATTAACCGCCTGATGGACTTTGCAGACCCTGCTCTTAAGAATTTTCTTGCGACTATCGATCCTGATGCATTGAAGATCAATAAACCTGAGGATGTGATAGATTACCTCCTCAGTTACTCCGGTCAGCACGCATATAATAATAATGAAGTGTTTGAAGCCTTATCCAGACTTATTAATACTTCAAACAAAACAGCTGAAGAAATTATCTCTTACCTCGATTTAGGTGCAGGGAAAAACTTACTGGCCTTGTGGATTTTACTGGGTGGAATGATGATAGTACTTATTTTCCTGCTGTACAGGAGAAAAAAGAAGGAAGAAAGCAGTCAACAGTAAAATCAAAGGCTATCCCGGTATTTCCCCTGGCAGTTTTGTTATTGTTAATATTTTAATATTTTTGTTATAACCAAATCTCCCGGGATATGAATCGAATACTGACAGGCCTATTAGTGTTGTTTCTGGTAAATTTGAATCTGTCATCCCAAAACTTCAAGAAGGATCAGGAGACTTTCCTGGAAGCGGAATATTTCCTGATGTTTGAAGATTATTTAGATGCCCTCCCCTATTACCTTTCCCTTTACAAAACTTACCCGGAGAATTATAACATTGCCTACAGGATAGGCCTGTGCTACCTGGGAATAGCAGGTCAGAAACACCTGGCCATTGATTACCTCGAGAAAGCAGCAATAAACTCTGAAGCATCATACCAGGAAGGATCACTGCGCCAGGAAAAAGCTCCGTACACCGCATGGTATTATCTCGGTAATGCCTACCGTATTAACTACCAGTTCCAGAAAGCACAGGAAGCATATAAGAATTACCTGGGGACATTAAAGGAAGATGATACAGATAACATACTTTTTATCGAACACCAGATCAATGTTTGTGATAACGCCAGGAAACTGATGGATAATCCTGTTAAGTTTGAGGAAATAAATGCAGGTGACAATTTCAATGATGCAAACAGTAACTTTAATCCGATAGTATCATCTGACGGTTCAACATTCGCCTTTATGTCATCTTTGAAATTCTATGATGCTGTATTTATATCACGTAAGGAGAGGAACAGCTGGAGCAGCCCCGTGAATATTACACCCGAGCTCAAATCAGATGGTGATCTTTACATATCCTGCCTGGCTGACAGGGGCAGGACGCTTTATATGTCCAGGGATGACGATTATAACAGTGATATCTATATCAGCAGCTATAAGGGGCTTACCTGGTCGCCTGCCGAAGCCCTGCCTGATATGATCAATACTGAACACTGGGAGTCGCATGCCTGTGTAACGGAAGACGGCTCAATGATGATTTTTTCTTCTGACCGTCCCGGGGGGATGGGAGGACTTGATCTTTACATATCATATAAAAATGCCAATGGTAATTGGGGACAGCCGGTCAATCTCGGACCTGAAATAAATACACCGTTCAATGAAGACAGGGCTTTCCTTGTTAACAATGGTGAGAGATTGTTCTTCTCCTCACAGGGTCATTTTAACATGGGAGGCTTTGACCTGTTCAGGGCAGATAAACTGGAAAACGATAAATGGTCCAAACCTGAGAACCTTGGTTATCCATTAAACACTTCTGACGATGACATATTCTTCATGCCGATTGATAAGGGGGAGTCGGGATATATCTCCGTCTTCAGGGAAGGTAAGGGATATGGTAAGGAGGATATCTATTTGATAAAATTTAAGTGAGTCCATAATGAAACAAACTGCTACCTTCCTATTTCTTCTTATTGCGATGCAAATAAGTGCCCAGAGTGGTGAATTAAGAAATATTTTCAAAGAAGCCGAATCACATTACCTCTTTGGAGAATATGAACTTGCTAATCCACTCTATCTCATACTGGATGAATATATGGCAGATAATGCCAATATTAAATTCAAGATAGGTGATTGTTTTCTGCATATACCTGACGAGAAAACAAAGGCTATCCCCTATCTTGAAGATGCTGTAAAGAAAGCCAGTTATGATGCCAAACCCGGCAGGTACAGGGAAAACAATGCTCCCCTTGAAGCTTACTACTCACTTGCATCGGCCTATAAGATAAATTATGAATTTGAAAGGGCACTGGACACTTATGCCCGGCTGAAAGAACTCATGACAGATGAGCAGATGCTGGAAAATGCCGACTTCATCGACCAGCAGATAAGTGCATGCCATAATGCCATGGAAGCTATTGAGAACCCTACTCTTTTTGGGACGAGAAACCTGGGCCCCGGAATAAACCTGGGGTCATTCAATATCAACCCTGTAATAAGCGGTGATGGAAATACTATGGCTTTTACCGAAAGCAGGGGCCTGGAGAATACCATATATTTCGTCAAAAAAGAAAATGGTGAATGGGGTGAACCGGTGAACATAAGCGGTGAGCTGGGTGGGGACACAGATTGCTCAACAAGCGCACTTAACTATGATGGCTCCGAGCTCTATCTCTATAAACAGGACAATTTCGATGGTAATATTTACGTGTCAGAATTTGAAAACGGGAAGTGGTCAGAAATAAGCAAACTCAATAATAATATCAATACAAAGTACTACGAATCACACGCATCTGTCTCCTCCGATGGACAGAAACTCTACTTTACTTCAAACAGGGAAGGGGGATTTGGAGGCCTTGATATCTATGTCTCCGAAAAAGACCCACAGGGAGGATGGTCACAGGCAAAAAATATTGGCCCTGTAATAAATACTTCATACAACGAAGAAACACCATTCATAAGTGCAAATGATTCAATACTGTTCTTCAGCTCTGAAGGACACACGAATATAGGGGGATTTGATATTTTCAAAGCCAGGAGGAATGGTGATAAATGGCAAGCCCCATCCAATATGGGATACCCGCTGAATACACCCGATGACGATCTTTTCCTGCAACCTGTCAACAGTGGTAAGAATGCTTATTATTCAATGTTTTCGGGTTATAAGAAAAAAGATATTTTTTACCTCAATATTGGTGATAGAATGTCATCCACTGCCTATCGAATAGTAGGTCATCTCAGCCTGTCCGATACTACACTCGATTTCAATGATGATTACAGGATCATCCTTTACAGCAACAGCCTGGAAGATACCGTGGATATTGCCTATCCTAACAGGTACAGTGGCTACTACAGCTTTGTCGTTGAACCTGACGACTATTCCCTGACATATGAAGGAATAGCATACCTGTCTGCAAAGGAAAGTATCATAATAACTGAAAACCACCCCAGGGAGGAAGAATATATAAGTGTAACCCTTAAACCCGACACTAATTATGTGGCCCCGGTACAGATTGCAGGTATCCCGGATATGCTCGACTATTCAAAGGTCAGGATAATAGATGAAATTGATTCAGCAATCCTGGTTACCGATGTTCGTGTACAGGATGTGAGCGATTCGGATTCAACAGACTCTGATGTATTGTATTATACCGTTCAGCTTATGGCCCTGCATAACCCTGTGGATGTCAGTTTTTTCCAGCATGCAGAGGTAAGCGTTGTCTATAATGATGAGGATAAGTTCTACAGGTACCTGACGGGCAAATTCGAGGAAAAGGAACAGGCATACAGGAGAATGTTCCAGCTTATACGCCTGGGATATCCGGATGATTTATTTGTTAAAACAGTTTACCGGGAAGATAGGGAATGATATATGATAAAATAAAACTCAGGGCTCCCGAGCCGGAAGACCTGGCCATACTTTATAAATGGGAAAATGATCCTTCAATCTGGCAGGTAAGTAATACATTGAGCCCTTTTTCAAAGTATACCCTGAGAAAATACATCGAGAACTCCCATAAAAGCATCTTTGAAACAGGACAGCTCAGGTTCATGGTGGAGATTAATGAAACCGCCAAGACCATCGGTACAATTGACCTCTTTGATTTTGACCCCTTCAACCTGCGTGCAGGTGTGGGAATACTGATAGCCGACACTGAAGAAAGGAGGAAGGGATATGCCGCAATGGCCACCAGGTGCCTGTTGGATTATTGCTTCAACAACCTGAAGCTGCACCAGCTATACTGCAATATCACCGAGGATAATAAAATCTCTGTTGACCTTTTCAAAAAATTAGGCTTTGTTGAGATAGGCCGCAAAAAAGACTGGATTAGGGAGAATAAAGGCTTCAGTGATGAAATTATGTTACAGATGATTAACCCCGGGGCCTGAGTATTTACCAGGCCTCACCGAAAGGGTGTTCAATATCCTGTGTTAACATGCCTTCCAGCATACTCGCACTGTCTTGAGTATTAGCTAAGCCTCACCGAAAGGGTGTTCAATATCCTGTGTTAACATGCCTCCAAACATTCTTGCACCGTCTTCAGTAACAACAAAACAATCTTCTATCCTGACCCCGAACTCCCCGTAAATATATATGCCCGGCTCATTGCTGAATGTCATTCCCGGCTGAAGCAGCAGTGGATTATCCTTTACAAGGTAAGGATATTCATGACCGTCCATTCCTATGCCATGACCCAGCCTGTGGGCAAAATATTTGTAGCCCGGACCAAAACCGGCATCTTCGATAACTTTTCTTGCCACCCTGTCAATTTCGCCGCAGGGAATGCCCGGCTTAACGGCCCTGTGTGCCTCCTGCTGTGCCTTAAGGACAACATTGAAAACTTCTTTCTGCCTGTCACTTGCTTTGCCGAATACAGTGGTACGTGTAACATCACTCCTGAAGCCTTCCACAGAACAACCTCCGTCAACCAGTACGATATCCCCCTCATGTAAATGTCTTACCTGCCTTGTCCCGTGCGGAAAAGCCGAGGTAAAACCAAAGGAGGGACCCCCGCTTCCGGATGTTCCCATCTCTGAATGGGCAAACCTTATATGATTGCCCAGATCTTCCCTTGTCATACCCTCTTCGAGCCTTTCGAAAGCATAGCGGTAGGCTTTTTTGGTAATATTATTGGCCAGGTCCATATATGCCTGCTCCTTTTCTGTTTTTATAGCCCTGACCATGTTCACTGCCATGCTCCCGTCGAGAAGGTCCGTACCAAGCGATCTCTGGAAACCCTCAGATAAGAAACTTCTGACCGAAGGACCCATAGCTGTCTTTCCCTTATCAAGACCCAGGTCACTTACTATGCCTGCCAGCAGGTCAAAGGGTGATTCATGCTCGGCCCATGTCCTTATCTCATGACCCTCAGGTATCTGCTCCTTTGCCCTCTCCAGTTCAAAGTCAGGACAGATCCATACAGGCTCCTTTTTTGTGTTGATAACAGGCCCGAAGGTGCGCTCGCTAAGCCACCATGACATATTAAAAAAATACCTCAGGTTAGTGCTTCCTTCCATAAACAGTGCCTCTATCCCTTCCTTAATCATTGAATCGACCAGGCGGTCGAGCCTGGCAGCATAATCCTCCTGCGTTAGAGGCTCCACCCCTGCCACTTCGTTCTGTAGATTGTGACCGGCTGTGTCACCTGCCTGCTCTGCACATGATTGCAGGAAGGGTGCGACAAGACCTGTGGCTGCAAGAGAAAGCCCTCCTATCTTAATGAAGTCACGACGGGTATTTTTCATTTTTGCTCCTTTCGTTCTGAGTTAGTTTTCGGTTTTTGATAAAGTTAGGCTATTCCACGGATAATAAAAATGTTTATCAGCAGCATCCACTTACAGGCTCCTTCCTTACCGCGTCCAAAGCTCCGGGCCAGGCATTATGAAAACTTCCCATTCCGGCACTCATTTACAATGATTGATGTATCTTAGTAATACCAAAACATCCGATGCCATGAGGAATTTACCATTAATTATTCTTTTTCCCCTGCTATTTGCCTTGCTTCCCTCCTGCTCCCCGCAAAGTACAGGTGAGAGCAAACCCAATGTTATACTTATCCTAACGGATGACCAGGGCTCTGTTGATCTTAATATCTACGGTGCCGGCGACCTGGCAACACCCAACCTTGACAGGCTGGCATCGGAAGGGGTACGTTTCTCGAGATTCTATTCAGGCTCTGCTGTATGCTCACCTTCAAGGGCCTGTATACTCACGGGCATGTCTCCTCATTCAGCGGGTGTTCCGGGCAATGTCTCCTCGATACCGGGGAATAAGGGTATGCCCTCGTCAAAAGTGACCATTGCAGAGATCATGAAGACGGCCGGATACAAAACAGCCCATGTAGGCAAATGGCATTTGGGCTACTCGGAGGAAACAATGCCACTGGCAC
>JAZBOI010000080.1:0-3333 GCA_036351095.1 Bacteroidales bacterium
AACCTCCACTATCACGAGATTTGCAATTATGCCTTTTACTATTCCTTCCGTATTCATCGGTTTTATATTATTGTACTACAAAATCATTTTTATTAAGCTGTGATCATGACTCAGCCAGGTCAAAGTGTTTCAGGCAAATGTTCACCTTCCACTTCCTTCCGGCTGCCGGCCAATATCTGCCTCAGTTTCTCCTCTCCTTTATCCCTGCCCAGGGCTGACCACCTGCTTGCAATAAGAAGCTGCTTTAGGTAGCCAATGATGCGATCTATACTGAAGTTTTCAAAGAATATCATATCCTCAATCACCCTCCAGCGCAAGCTGTCATATTTCATTTCTTCATCTGCAAAAGATCCGGCTCCTGTATATGCAACTATTTCATCAAAAAATTCAAATTCATGGTCTTTTACAAGATTCTTGCCTGCATAATCCCTGAGGTGCCCGGCATGAACCGAATCACCTGTGATGAACTGCTCCTGGCTGATATTATGCCTGGCTGCCTTGATGAAGGCAACGAGATTCTTCAGGTTAAAATCAAATATGGTATAGGCCCTCAGGAACTGACCGGCATTTTCAATTAAATAATGGTAATAAGCATCTGAAAGTTCATGTTCTATCTTCAGCTTATCCTTCTTCCCCTCTTCCTGCATATTATCCTTCATAACTTTTACCATGTAGCCGGGCAGTATGTTTGCGGATGGCAGTATGGCGGAAAAGAGCTTTTCCTGTTCCCGGAAATCGCTGACCGAATAATTGGCCGGTAAGCTGTCTGTATCCTTCCCTGAAACAAGGTAAGAAGTAAGATTCCTGTTATCATTCTCCATGAATACCAGTTCAACCTGCCTGTAATCATCAGGATGCAGGTTTTCTTTCAGCATTTCCCCGAATTCAGCAGGAGATATCCAGAGCCTTGATTCATCAAGGGAGAGGGCAGGTAAGCCGGAAATTAAACAATGATACTGTCTCTTTAACATCACGACTTACTTCCGTACAGGAATTCCAGTGTTTGGGATTTGAAATGTTCTTTCAGAAAACGGTCAAAAGCCTCATCTGTCATGCTGATTTTATAATGACCGTTTTTGGGCCTTATCTCAAAACCATTACCGGATCCGTTGTATTCCTTCAGGCTCAGTCCCCTGTTAAGTACATGGCCCGACTTCTGCCTGAAATAATTCTCCACTATCTTGAGCTTATCCTTAGGTAAAAGTACCTGGAGTTCAGCCTCACCATCGCATGGTTTCCAGTTTTTTACCATGGTCTCCAGCAGCCCGCTTACAAAGCTGCTGTCATTAAAAGCCTCATCAATTGGCTCTTTCATGACAGATGCCTGTACCAGTTCGCTAATCTCTTTCCTGAGATTTGCTATGGCCTGCTGCGATGAAAGGCGTACATCTGATTTTATCTTGTGTGATAACTCTTCAGCCTCCTTCTTTGCTGACCTGATTATTGAGTCAGCTTCGTCACCGGCCTTGCTGATGATCTGTTCAGCTTCCTG
Source organism: Bacteroidales bacterium (assembly GCA_036351095.1). Lineage (GTDB taxonomy): Bacteria > Bacteroidota > Bacteroidia > Bacteroidales > VadinHA17 > UBA9300. The sequence goes on from JAZBOI010000080.1 coordinate 1,493, forward strand.
CCTGGCCTTCTCAATTATTTCATCTGCATCCCTGTTGGCTTTTTCAAGACCTTCGCGGTGTATCTTATCGGTAAGCTCTTTAATCCTGTTATTTGTATCCATAGTTGTATAATTTTATTGTTTTTAGCTTTCTCAGCAACATACTTTTTTTGCAATGGGGTCAAGGAATCCTTCAAGTATAGTTTCCTTCCTGGGAACGACACTGAAAACCGGTATTTCCGATTTATGTATTATATCCCCGGCGAAACTACCCAGGTAATTGTCCAGGAGAACAGATTCCTGGTGTGTCATGATCATTAACATGTCAGGCTTAATCCTCTCAGCATAGTCAAGTACTGTCTGTGCTATGCTCTTCGATCCGCTTTTAAGGATAACCGTGTCCACATCAATGCCCTCTTTGCCTATCGTTTTCTCAATATCCTTGCTCTTTTTGAATGAAAGACTGTCCTCAGGTTTGATATCCATATTCAGGACAGAAACAATGTGCAGCCTTGAACCGAATTGTCTTGCAATGGATATCGCCCAGGCTACCTTGTTGGATGTTTTCTTGAAGATATCAACCGGCAGCAATATGTCATTTATCTTTTCAGTTGTCGGATCCTTTGAAATAGTAAGGACCGGGCATACCGCATCGGATATCAGTTTGTCGGCATTTTCCGTCTTAAGAAAACCCAGGGGGTTTTTGTTTTTCTCGGCTTTCCTGATAATGATCAGATCGCAACGCATGTCGGCAGCCTCTTTCAGTATTGTGGGAATAAGAGGGCCGCTTGCCACCTTAAGGCTTACCTTCCCAGGTATACTGCCGTTGAAATATTCCAGCGTAAGGGCTTTAAGCCTTTCTTCTGATTCCCTGTTGCGCCTGCTCATGTTCTCCCGGTTAAATATCCTTTGAGAGAGCGAATTGTCAGTTGCAACATTGAGGAGTATAATTTCCGTACCATAAGCCTTATTGAAATGCATAGCCTGGTTAAGCGGTATACAAAACTCATCTGTCAGCGGCACCGGGACAAGTATCTTTTTTATGTCTTTATATTCTTTCATTTCTCTTTTTTCTGTTTGTCTAATCCTGCCTGCCTCTATTATGCCGTGTTTGCACGGACCATTCTATTAAGCAGGACCTGCTCTGTCGCAGTCCTTGGCTCACCTGCACTTTGATCCTTAACTGCAAAATGCCTGGCAGTCTTCATGTCAATATTTACTATATTACTGTTATCATTTGCTATTACTTTTATTCCGGAACCATTTTTACCGGAGAAATCCTTCAGGAAATCAAGGTAAGCTTCATTTATAGCTCCCTCTTCCTCTGCAATCACTGTTATCCTTGATTCTTCCACTATTGTGATAAATTCTGAAACCATGAATATGGGAACTGACCGGCTTTCCATAACCGTACTAATGATCTTTTTGCATGGACCACTGAGGGGCATATTGCCGGTGCCCGGGCCAAGGACAATCGAAAGATCAGAGTATTTCTCGCATACAGTTCTTATTATGGATTTCAGATCACCCTCCTGCACAAGGTGTTCAATATTCTTTTCAGGCAGCTTCATCTCCTGCACCAGTTCCTTTTTCAGGCTCAATAACTCCTCCTCTGCTATTTGCCTGAGCCTGGGTGTGATGTTTCTTATCATCATGATGCCCGTCGCCGGTCTTTTATATGAATGCAGCAAAATGATGCGGGTGGAATCATCGAAAAGATTCCTGGCTGCAAAGCGGCCTGCGTCACTGGCCCCGTTCCAGCATTCAGCAACAATAACAACCGTTTTTTTACTATTCTTTTTCATATTACTGGTGATGCTTTTGTCCTTATATTATTGTATACTGCAAAAATAATTTGTCCG
>JAZBOI010000081.1:0-15089 GCA_036351095.1 Bacteroidales bacterium
GTGATTTCAGCATGCACTTTTGCCCCGCCCAGATCTTCCATTGAGATTTCTTCACCCAGCACCGTCTTTATAACTTCCGGGCCGGTGATAAACATTTTTGATATATTCTGCACAACAAAAACAAAATCGGTGAGTGCAGGTGAATATACTGCTCCGCCGGCACAGGGACCAAGAATGACTGATATCTGTGGGATCACGCCACTTGAAAGGGTATTACGGAAGAATATCTCGCCGTAACCCGCAAGTGAATTCACTCCTTCCTGTATCCTGGCACCCCCTGAATCGTTGATACCTATCAGTGGTATTCTCATCTTCAGGGCATGATCCATAATCTTTGTTATCTTCCTTGAGTGCATCAGCCCAAGGGATCCTCCGGCCACAGTAAAATCCTGCGCAAAAATGGCTATGGGAGCCCCCTCAATCGTTCCCGTCCCAATTATAACGCCATCGCTGGGCAGACTTTTCTTGTCCATGTCGAAATCGCGCGCTTCATGCTCCACGAACATATCATACTCGCTGAATGAACCTTCATCAAGAAGAATCATTATCCTCTCCCTGGCGGTTCCCTTACCCATTGCTTTCTGTTTCTGAATTGCTTTTTCTCCGCCCCCCAGGAGTATTCGTTTGCGTCTTTCCTGGAGTTCACGGATCTTCTGATCTATAGGCATAATGAAAAGTATTTGTTATTACCCTGTATATATGTTAATTAAGCCCTTTAACCCTTCTTTTGAGCATACAACATTAATAAAATCATACGAATAAATAAAGAACAGCTATGATTTTTTTTCGAACGAAAACTTCTAATATATAACTATGACTATCTATAAGCTTGTATATTAAAATATTGACATGTACTTTTTTTCGACCATCAATTATTTAGGGGCTCTCCTGTAAAGTAATACTGCTATGCTCAGGTAGATGATATTGGGCAGCCACATGGCAAGCATGGGGTTCAGGTTGCCTGTCAGTGAAAACTGGGTGGCAAATTGCATGAAGAATATATATGAGAAACTCAGAGCCAGGCCAAAACCGATCTGTACACCGATACCTCCCCTCACTTTCTTTGATGACAGGGAAACGCCTATCAGTGTAAGTATAAAAACAGCGAAAGGATTAGCAAGGCGTTTATGCTTTTCGTTCAGACACAACAGCACTTCCTCCGAACCCTGCAGTCTCAGCAAGTCAATATAATCGTTCAGCTCAAAGAGGTTCATGGTTACAACAAAGTCCTCTCCCCTCTCAAAATCATCCGGAGTAATGGTCAGTGTGGTGTCAATCCGTCTGCCCCTCCTGATGGATTCCTGGCCATCAACAATATCCCTTATGACATAATTCCTGGCACTCCATTTATTTATGGTTGAGTCCCATGAGATATGTGTGGCCATCAGTTTGGAAACAAGCTGACCGTCCTCATTAAAGCGTTCCAGGCTGAATTCTGTACCGATCTGGGCTGTTGAACGGTAGGTCTCCATAAAGGCATAGACATTTGGATAGACCTGCCTGTGTATGTTCCTGGTCATGAAGTGGGAGCTGCGTCCCCTGTAGTACCTGTCCTCAAACTCAATTCTTTTCTTATTTGAGTGGGGTATAACAAAATTAGTCAGCAGGAAGGTCAAAACGGCAATAAGAAGTGATGAATAAAAATAGGGCAGCATCATTCTCCTGAAACTGACACCGCTGCTGAGAATGGCTATGATCTCTGTATCAATTGCCATCTTTGATGTAAAGAAGATCACCGAGATAAATGTAAACAGGGGGGCAAAAAGGGTGGCAAAGTAAGGGATAAAATTTAAATAATAATCAAAGATGACTGCTTTGAGCGGGGCTTCCTTCTCAAGGAAATCATCAATTTTCTCTGAGAAGTCAAATATAATTGCCACACCCATAATAAGCACCAGTGCCAGGAAGAATGTTCCCAGGAATTTCTTCATTATATAAACATCCAGTGTCTTTTTTTCAATCTTCATCAGATTCTTTGTGCCAGTGCTACTGTCATTTTATTTTTCCAGTTTCGAAATTCACCTTTCTCAATTTGCTTTCTCGCTTCATCCACGAGCCACAAATAAAAGGCCAGATTATGTATGCTGGCTATCTGGGCGCCCAGCATTTCTCCTGAGATTATTAAATGGCGGAGATATGCTTTTGAATAATAAGAGCTTATATCAGAAGGGCCATCCCCGTCAATTTGAGAAAAATCATCCGCCCATTTTTTATTTCTGATATTTATTATCCCCTCCCTGGTAAACAGCATGCCATTACGACCGTTTCTTGTGGGCATCACACAATCGAACATATCAACCCCGAGATCTATTGCTTCCAGGATATTCACCGGTGTACCCACTCCCATAAGGTAACGTGGTTTATCATCCGGCAGTATGCCATTAACGATATTCAGCATTTCATACATCATCCCGGCCGGCTCGCCCACCGATAAGCCTCCTATTGCATTACCGGGCATATTCCTGGCTGCTATGTATTCAGCCGATTGCTTCCTGAGATCACTGTATACACTCCCCTGTACTATAGGGAATAGCACCTGGCGGTGACCGTAAAGCTGCCCTGTCGAATTGAATCTTTCAAGCGCCCTGTCAAGCCACCTGTGAGTGAGCATCATCGAATCCCGCGCATAGTCGTAATCACAGGGATAGGGCGGACACTCGTCAAATGCCATGATGATATCAGCACCGATTATTCTCTGTATGTCAACTACCGATTCGGGGGAAAATATATGTGCTGAGCCGTCAATATGAGATCTGAACATGGCCCCTTCCTCTTTCAGCTGCCTGTTCTCAGACAGGGAAAAAACCTGGTAACCACCGCTATCCGTTAAGAGAGCCCTGTCCCAGTTCATAAATTTATGCAGTCCCCCCGCCTCCCGGAGTATATCAATCCCGGGCCGTAGATAAAGATGATAGGTATTTCCCAGTATAATCCCTGCCTTAACCTGCTCTTTCAGATCTCTCTGCAATACTCCCTTCACGGTTCCTGCCGTACCTACCGGCATAAAAACCGGGGTGTTAATTATTCCATGATCAGTATGGAGAATGCCGGTTCTCGCCCCTGAATACAGATCCTTTTTCTGAATCTCGAACACCAGTAATAGTCATTTATTTGATTGCACAAATGTAGTGCTAAGATACTGTCTTTGAAAATTAGGGATAAAAAAAGATCATTATTAATAATTCGCTTTGCAGGATTCAGTAAACTTATTAATATTACCGGCATAAAAATATAATTCGATGTCAGAGCTTCATCTTACCGTCCCCATAGCTATCCTGCTAGTTGTTTTTGCAGTATCAGTTCTGCTCCAGTTAATATATTACCTCCTCTTCTACCTGCGGGTGGCTGCATACAGGCCTGAAGAAAAAAAAGAAAACAAGGAAGCTGTGTCAGTCATTATCTGCGCCCGGAACGAAGCAGAGAACCTTGAAGTTTTCCTCCCTGCAGTGCTGGAGCAGGAATATGATGATTTTGAGGTAATAGTTGTTGATGATTGCTCTGACGACAACACAGAAGAAGTACTCGATAAATATACAAGACAATACAGCAACCTGAAAGTCACAAAGATACATAAGGAGTCGAGTCTTATGCACGGTAAGAAAATGGCCCTGTTTCTGGGCATCAAGGCTGCTAAAAATGAACTCCTGCTGCTTACCGATGCAGATTGCCAGCCGGTGTCATCAAAGTGGATAGCCGGTTTTGCATCACATTTTAATGATACAACTGATTTCGTTCTTGGCTACGGAGCTTACCTCAGGGAAAAAGGCCTGCTTAACAGCTACATTAGGTATGATACCATGTTCATTGCGATGCAGTACGCCGGGATGGCCATGGCAGGATTCCCATATATGGGTGTGGGCCGGAACCTTGCATACCGCAGATCACTGTTTATGAAAAATAAAGGCTTTGGTCCCAATATCAACCTGCAGTCAGGCGATGATGACCTTTTCGTGAATAAGCTTGCAGGCAAGAAAAATACAGCCGTCAACCTCGATCCCGACTCTTTTACCCGCTCCATCCCCTCAAGGACATGGAAGGAATTTTACAAACAAAAAACCAGGCACCTTTCTGCAGCTTCCCATTACAGGCTGTTTTCCAAAATTATCCTGACTGCAGAACCTCTTTCAAGGCTGCTGTTTTATTCGCTTCTCATTGTCCTCTTCTTTTTAACAGGCCTGTATACTATCCTTGCCATAGCTGCCGCAACAGTGATAATCTGCAAACTGGTAATACTTGGTCTAGCACAAAAGAATTTGAACGAAAAAGATTTATTAGTAATTTCGCTGCTGTTTGATGTTATTTCTCCTTTTGTGAACGTTTATTTTTTACTGAACGTTGCTTTTAAAAGACACCGGTACTACGAATGGAAATAAAACCTGAACTTTCAGATAAGGCACAGTATGATCTAAGACTGGTAAATCTCGCCATTGATGGAGATGAGAGGGCCTATGCTGAATTGATGAACAGGTATCGCGATTCAATATACTATATGTTGCTGAAAATGGTTAACAACCCTTCCGATGCAGATGACCTGACCATTGAAGCCTTCGGGAAAGCATTCAAAAACATCCATCTTTACACTCCTAACTTTGCCTTCAGCACATGGCTGTTCAGGATAGCAACCAACAATTGTATTGATTTTATCAGAAAGAAAAAGTCAGCTCCCACGGCAATAGACCAGCAACAGGACGAACAGGATGATCCTGCTGCAAACCTCCAGTCAGAGTTACCCGGGCCCGAAGAAGAAATGATGCAGAAACAGAAAATAAAGCACCTTGGCCACGTGGTAAGCCAGCTAAAACCCAAATACAGGCAGCTGATCGAGTTGAGATTCTATAAGGAATATTCCTACGAAGAAATTGCCAACGAGCTTAATCTCCCGCTGGGAACTGTCAAAGCCCAGATATTCAGGGCAAAGGAACTGCTTTATAATATCCTGAACAAGACGGAAAATATATAGTGGACAAACTGATTGAAAAATATTTCTCGTCCCTGTACCCTGCCGGGAAAAATAAATTAGTAAGGCTGGAAGCAATATATTCTGAATGGAACAGTAAGCTGAACCTTGTCTCCCGTAAAGATATGGATAACTTTTCACTGCACCATGTACTGCATTCATTGAGCATCAGCAGGCTGGTTAACTTCACCCCGGGCAGTCTTATCCTGGATGCGGGCACAGGCGGTGGATTGCCGGGCATCCCTCTGGCCATTGTTTTCCCCGAAGTGTCCTTTACCCTGGTTGATTCGGTAAGGAAAAAGATCAATGCAGTAAAAGAAATCAGTGCAACTCTTGAGCTCAAAAATATCGAGGCCAGGTGGTCGAGGGTTGAAGAATTAAAGGACGAGTATGATTTTGTTGTGAGCAGGGCAGTGGCACCTTTCCCCGCATTGATCCGCTTAAGTGCCGGTCTGATCAAAAGACGGTCAACTAACACATTGCCAAACGGCATTATAGCTCTCAAGGGAGGTGACCTCTCCGGGGAACTTAGTGGATGCAAGCCCTGCAGGATCATTAATATCAGCGATTTCTTCGACGAGGAATACTTCCGGGAAAAGAAAATAGTTTATATGCCGCTCGAGGCTTTGCCGGCAGCTTCCTTATGATGACCGCTTCAGCTCTTCAGCAAGCCCCGGGATGCAGGCCTGACCCCGGTCACCCGCCCGGAGACAGTAAAAAGCTGAATAAAGCATGGTAAATTACTTTTTGTTTTTCAAAAATTATAATTACTTTTGCAGCTCAATCAAGCTAAGTAAGAAATAAGAAACTCATTATAAGATGAAAAGAACATTTCAACCCTCGAGAAGAAAAAGATCGAACAAGCATGGCTTCAGGGAAAGGATGTCGACTGCCAATGGACAGAAAGTACTGGCAAGGCGCAGGGCAAAAGGCAGGAAAAAATTAAGTGTTTCGGACGAACCAAAACATAAAGGATAAATTTTACCTCCCACCTTACAATTTAAAGTGCTTCGTAGTTTTCGAAGCACTTTTTTTTCTTCCTTCTTTTCTCTTTCTTGCTAACTTTACAGACTTATAATTGTTAATTCAGCATGGAAGAATATATACCCCGGGAATATAAGACAGTTTACGAAAAAATAACACAGGGCACCAGGATCTCCCCCCGGGAAGCACTAATGCTGTACAATTCACCCAATGTTGGCCTGCTCGGTTTATTTGCAGATATCGTAAGGAAGAGAAAAAACGGGGACCGTGCCTATTTCAATCGTAATTTTCATATTGAGCCAACAAATATATGTGTTTACAACTGCGCATTCTGCTCTTACAGGAAACCGGCAGGCAGCAAAGAAGCATGGAATTACAGTCCTGAAGAAATCCTGGATATAGTCCGCCGCTTCGACAATAAAGCCGTAACTGAAGTTCATATTGTGGGAGGTGTTCATCCCGATCATGATATTGATTACTATTGCAGTATGCTGCAAATGATAAGGAAGCACAGGCCGGAACTGCATATTAAAGCTTTCTCGGCTATTGAGCTGGATTACATAATCACCAAATCAGGATTGAGCATAAGCGAGGGATTACTCAAACTGAAAGAATGCGGGCTGATGTCCATCCCCGGGGGAGGTGCAGAGATATTCGATGAAGAGCTAAGGGCAAAAATCTGCAGGGATAAATCTTCATCGGCAAGGTGGCTGCAAATACATAAGGAAGCTCACAAGCTTGGTATACCATCGAATGCCACTATCCTCTACGGTCATATGGAGACATATGAGCACAGGATAGATCATATGGAAAGGCTCAGGAAGCTGCAGGATGAAACAGGCGGGTTCAATTCATTCATCCCCCTGAAATACAGAAAGGAAAATAATCAGATGAGCCGCTTTGGAGAGCTTAATATAATTGAAGACATGAAAAACTATGCCGTGTCGCGTATTTTCCTTGATAACTTTCAGCACATTAAAGCATACTGGCCTGCACTGGGCAAGGAAGCAACCCGGCTGGCCCTGTCATTTGGCGTGGATGATGTGGACGGAACAATTGACGATACCACTAAAATCTATTCAATGGCCGGTGCAGGTGACATGAACCCGTCCATGACCACCCCTGAAATTTGCAAGCTTATCAGGGGCGCAGGCTTTAAACCCATTGAAAGGGATACCCTTTATAATGTTATAAAGGAGTGGTAAGATACTGACCATATAATTTTATCTTTGCCCATACGTTATTATTTTAATAAAGCGGTATTATGAGCCTTAAACAATTCCTCAAAAGCAAGGATTTCCTGAAAAACCTCGGACTGGCAGTTGCCATTGCGGTTATCATCCTTTTTGCCACGCTGCTGTGGCTGAGCATATATACAAGGCACGGACAATCGAAGCCCGTACCCGATTTATACGGATTAAGTATTGAGGAGGCGAAGAAGACAGTTAAAGAAAACAAGATGAGATTCGAGGTTAACGATTCAGTGTATACCAATGTTGTTCCGCGGGGTCACGTGGTTGAACAGAATCCCCCGGCCGGAGCCGAAGTGAAGAAGAACCGTCGCATAATGGTCATAATAAATGCCTTCAAGCCCGAGATGGTTGAAATGCCTGACCTGCTTGAGCTATCGAAAAGGCAGGCTATGGCTCTGCTGGAAAGTTCAGGACTGGAACTGGGCAAACTTAATTATAAACCCGACCTGACTATTGATTATGTACTTGAACAGCTCCATAATGGCAAAGCCGTTGAGCCAGGTGATTCAATACAGAAAGGATCGCTTATCGACCTTGTACTGGGCAAAGGTCTGAGCAACAGGAGAACTCCCATACCTGACCTTATTGGCCTGGGGATCGAAGAAGCGAGGGATAAAATTCTGGCCTCATCCCTGAATATCGGCACTTTCACATTTGACAGCACAATCAGCACGGCTGAAGATTCGGCAAAAGCCTTCGTCTTCAAACAAAACCCCATATTTAACGAAGATAATATGCTCCAGCTTGGCTCATCGGTGTATGTATGGTTTACCACAGATTCAGTGAAACTGCCTGTTGATTCAACAATGATGGATTCAGCCAATACCCTGTTTATTCCAGTGATCAATTAACCATGCGACCAGGCTTCTATGACTATTAAAAAAAAATATCCGGTTCTTTTGTTCCTCCTTATCTTCGTGCCTAAAAGCCATGGCCAGGAGATAGTAACAGGACTGAAAAGCAACCCGGCACTGATAGAAGCATGGCAACAAAAGAGCCTCTTCAAATCAAAAGCCCCTGGAGATACCCTTGACCTTCCTTTCTTTGATGATTTCCTGCCACACAGCATATATCCATCACCTTCGCGATGGGCTGATGACTATGTGTATGTTAACAATACCTACCCCGTTAACAGCTTAAGCCAGGGAGTAGCCACATTTGATGCTATCGATCATAGGGGAATATTATATGAAGAGGCCGGTCCCATTGCCTTTGAAGCCGACCACCTCACATCTTTACCCCTTAACCTTGAGGCTGAAGCATCTGAAAATATATACCTCAGTTTTTTTTACCAGCCACAGGGTATTGCAGATCCTCCCGAATTACAGGACAGCCTTGTACTGCAGTTCTTTTCCATTACCGACAATCAATGGCAGCCTGTCTGGAAAGCTGAAGGAAGCGGCCTGCATGAATTCAGACCGGTAATAATAAAAATTGACCAGCCCGCTTATCTGTACCGGGGATTCAGATTCAGGTTCGTTAATTATGCAAGTATCAGCTCCGACTTTGACGACCAGTCAATGGCAGGAAATGCTGATCACTGGAATATAGATTATGTTTATCTCGACAGGAACAGATCGGCTTCAGACACCATTCCTGCTGATGTGGCATTCACAGGGCCGGTGAGATCAGTATTGAATACATACGAATCAATGCCATGGAAACAATTCAGGAATGTCTTCCTTTCTGAAATGGGATCCTTTATAGAAATCTCTTACAGGAATAATGACGATGTAACCCGGAATGTTACCAGGAATTTTACCATTAGGGATATATATGAAGACACCGGTGTTCACACTTTTTCCGCCGGTGCAACAAATGTCGGGGCCGGTGAAATGGTAACATATAATGCAAACCTGATATATACCTTTAATTCTGACAACACCGACTCGGCCATGTTCAGGATAAGATCTGTGCTTATAACAGATGAATCTGACAGGAAAGGTAATGATACCATTGATTATTTCCAGGTCTTCAGTAACTATTTTTCCTTCGATGACGGTTCTGCAGAAAGCGGTTACGGTGTTAACGGGCAGGGGGCTTCAAATGCCATGGTTTCAGTGAGGTTCAGGACCTTTGAGCCCGATACCCTCAGGGCTGTAATGATGGCATTCAACGACAGCTATCTTTCATCGAACAGGAGGTACTTCAATATTGCTGTTTGGGATGATGATAACGGTTTGCCCGGTGAATTGCTTTATGAACAGGAAGCAATGGTTGATCCCGGGGATAATATCAACCAGTTCATTCAATTTCGACTGATTGATCCACAGCTTATCGATGGTTATTTCCATATTGGATGGACACAGCTGTCAGAGACCTTTCTTAACCTGGGCCTTGATATGAACACCCTGCCTGAAGGCAGGCGGCATTACTATATAAATGGCAGCTGGAATGAATCAGAAGTAGCCGGGAGCCTCATGCTCAGGCCTGTTATTGGCGGGGCAATCATACCGACAGGCATTGATGATCCTGAACAGGATCCCCGAAAGAAAATAAATATCTGGCCAAACCCTGTTAAGGATATCCTGAATATTGATATCCCCTCTGAAATGATCAGCCGGGGTTTTAGTACAGATATATACGACAATAGCGGGAGATGGCTAATGTCAGCAACAGACGAGCGCACCCTGAATGTATCAGGCCTTCCAAGGGGTGTTTACCTGGTCATCATACGCTCAGGAAATACTGTGCTTGCCTATAACAGGTTCATACGACTTTAAATTCTCATGGGGAAAAGGGATGAAAATATCGAAAACGAAGAGCTGTTTGAGCATTACCGTATTGAAGCCGATGCAGGGCAGAAAGCTCTCAGGATTGATAAGTTTCTTTTTAACAGGATAGACAGCACTTCACGCACACGCATACAGAATGCTGCACTGGCAGGCAATATCATGGTTAACGAAAAGGCCGTTAAAGCTAACTATAAGGTCAAACCGGGCGATGTGATACAGGTATTGCTGGCTCATCCCCCGAGGGAAACTGAATTATTACCCGAGAAGCTGCCACTTGATATAAGGTATGAAGATGAGGCCATACTCATTGTAAATAAAGAAGCCGGAATGGTTGTTCACCCTGGAACAGGCAATTACAGCGGCACACTGGTTAATGCCCTTATGTACCACCTCGGGGATATAGCTCTTTTTAAAAGCGGTGAGATGAGGCCGGGACTGGTGCATCGTATCGACAAAAACACTTCCGGCCTGCTCGTTATTGCAAAAACGGAATATGCACTCAATAACCTGGGAAGGCAATTTTATGAACACAGTACGGGAAGAAAATATGCTGCACTGGTATGGGGCAATCCCGGTGAAAGCGGCACCGTTACGGGTAATATCGGCAGAAGTCCCAGGAACCGCAAAATCATGCATGTCTTCACCGACGGCAGTGAAGGCAAACCGGCCATTACCCACTACCGGCTAATAGAAGATCTGTCATATGTTTCGCTGCTGGAATGTGAGCTCGAAACAGGACGCACCCACCAGATAAGGGTACATATGAGCTATATTAAACACCCTCTCTTCAATGACCCTGATTATGGTGGAGATAAGATACTCAGAGGCACCACGTTTACCAGGTACCAGCAGTTTATCAGGAATTGCTTCAATATATTGCCGCGCCAGGCCCTGCATGCAAAATACCTCTCCTTCAATCACCCCGTGAGCGGTAAACGCATGGAATTTGAATCTGAGCTTCCCGATGATATGAGCAGGGTACTGGAAAAATGGCGGAACTATATAGTGGGAAGGGAAAACTAAGTATTTAGTATATTTGAAGATCATAACTTACGCACCTATATGAAGACTATAGCCATCGTTGCAGGCGGAAATTCATCAGAATTCAATATTTCCCTGAAAAGTGCCAGGGCAGTGGAAAAAGCACTGAGTGGCCGCTACGAAACCTACCTGGTAATGATCAGGGGCCTTGACTGGTACTGGGAAGATCCTTCCGGTCGTGCACACGCTGTTGACAAAAACACTTTCACCCTCAAACTCGACAGGGGATATGTAAGGTTCAGTGCCATATTCAATGCCATACATGGCAGCCCGGGCGAGAACGGCTACCTCCAGGGTTATTTTGAGATGATGGGCATACCTTATACAGGATGCAACACCTATACCTCGGCTCTCACCTTCAACAAGAATGCATGCAAGCTGTTTTTGAAGAATTTTCAAATTAAGATGGCCGCTTCGGTTTTAATCGACAAATCAAACATACCCGGGCCCGGTGAACTGGCTGAAAAGATAGGCTTCCCCATGTTCATCAAACCCAATGAGAGCGGTTCAAGCTTCGGTGTCACAAAAGTACTTTCCATAGATCAGATATTACCTGCCGTGGAAGTGGCCCTCAGTGAAAGCCCGCAGGTTCTTGTTGAGGAATTCATTGACGGCAGGGAAGTGGCCTGCGGTATTATTATAACACTGGGCAAAACAACAGCGCTTCCCGTAACCGAGATAGTAAGTAAAAATGAATTTTTCGATTTTGAAGCAAAATACGATCCTTCCAAAGCTGACGAGATAACACCCGGGCGCTTCCCCGATCATGTTACGGAAGCAATACAGGAGTCAGGTAAGAATATTGCCAGCTATCTTGATTGCAGGGGACTGGTAAGGGTCGACTTTATAGTGGTGAAGGATGAACCGGTATTTATTGAAGTAAATACCATTCCCGGGATAACCGAAGAAAGCATCGTGCCGAAACAGATGAAAGAGCATGGAATAGAACCCGGAGAGCTCTATTCAATGCTTATAGAAGATGCTATGGCCGGCATGGCTTAAACCCGGGCAACCCTTTCGGTCGCTCCCCAAGCTCCCCGGAGCTTTATCCCTCCTCCTGCCATTCCTCCAGCTCAATACCTTCAAACCTGTATGAATCTATCGGATCACAGGTACAGACAAGGTTTCGGTCGCCATAACCGTTATCAACCCTTCCTACCGCACACCAGAACTTATTCTCCACCAGTCCATCCACCGGGTAAGCAGCTTTCTTCCTGCTGTACTTGTGCTTCCATTCATCACTTGAAACAACTGCTGCAGTATGAGGTGCATTATGCAGAACATTGTCTTCCTTATCTGCCTTTCCTTCCTTCACCTCCTGTATCTCATTCCATATGGTCTTCATTGCCTCGACAAAACGATCCAGTTCATACAGGGGTTCACTTTCCGTTGGCTCAACCATCAGTGTACCAGCTACCGGGAATGACAGCGTAGGTGCATGGAATCCGTAATCCATGAGTCTCTTTGCTATATCCGCCTCAGAGATGCCTGCCTCACCCTTGAACTTACGGCAGTCGAGTATCATTTCGTGACCTATCCTTCCTTTCTTTCCCTTATAGAGCACATCAAAATTTTCTTTCAGTGCTGATGCCAGGTAGTTGGCATTCAGGATGGCCATTTTGGTGGACTTTGTCAGCCCCTCTTCACCAAGCATTCTGATATATGCATGGGATATGGTAAGTATCATAGCTGAACCAAAGGGAGCAGCTGCCACCGCTGTGGTACCCCTATCTCCTCCTGTGGGAACCAGCGGGTGCGACGGAAGGAATTCGGCCAGGTGTGAAGCAACACCTATGGGACCCACACCCGGTCCGCCTCCACCATGAGGTATGGCAAATGTCTTGTGCAGGTTCAGGTGGCAAACATCAGAACCGATAATGGCAGCATTGGATATACCAACCATGGCATTCATATTGGCACCGTCCATGTAAACCTGGCCGCCATTCTCATGCACTATATCGGTCATTTCATTTATTGCCTCCTCAAATACACCGTGGGTGGAAGGATAAGTAATCATAAAGGCTGAAAGCTTATCCTTATTCTCAACGGCCTTTTTCCTGAGGTCATCAACATCGACGTTTCCATTTTCATCGCAATCAACCACCACCACTTTCATACCGGCCATTACACCACTGGCAGGGTTTGTTCCGTGTGCGGATGAGGGAATAAGTACAATATCCCTGTGACCTTCTCCCCTGCTTATATGATACTGCCGTATTACCATCAGGCCCGCATATTCCCCTGCAGCACCTGAATTAGGCTGGAAAGAGATTGCATCAAAGCCCGTTATTTTCTTCAGCGCATCTCCCAGCTCTTCCATTATCTGGTAATAGCCCCCTGCCTGGTCTTCAGGCACAAAAGGATGCATATTCCCGAATTCAGGCCAGCTCAGGGAAAACAATGATGTGGCGGAATTCAGCTTCATCGTACATGATCCCAGGGGTATCATACTGTAAGCCAGGGATATATCCCTGCCTTCAAGCATCTTGAGGTAACGCATCATATCTGTCTCGCTGTGGTAGCGGTTAAATGCCTCCTGTTCAAGAAAAGCAGACTTCCTCCTGTACTTATCACCTATACATACACAATCACATATTTCCTTTACTTTATCCGCTTTCTTTCCTGCAGCCCCGGCAAAAATGGATATAAGGGTGTTTATCTCATCCAGGGTGCTCATCTCATCCATGCTGAGCATAACCTTCCCCTCATAGAAGAAGTTGAGGTTAATCTCCGCGTCCAGTGCCAGTTTTTCCACTTTCTTAATGTCGACACCTTCCGGCATTCTTATATCAAGGGTATCAAAAAACTCCTTATTAGCTATTTTATAACCAAGTTTTTCAATGGCCTGCTTAAGAGTGCAGGTCGACTGGTGTATATGGGATGCTATCCTTTTAAGGCCTTCGGGACCGTGATACTGAGCATACATGCCGCTCATATTGGCCAGCAGTGCCTGGGCAGTGCAGATGTTCGAGGTGGCTCTTTCTCTCTTTATATGCTGTTCCCTTGTCTGCAATGCCATTCTGAGTGCAGGCTTGCCACCTGAATCGACCGATACCCCTATTATTCTGCCCGGCATGCTTCGCTTCAATGACTCAACAGATGCAAAGAAACCGGCATGAGGACCTCCAAAGCCCATCGGGAGACCAAAACGCTGGTTTGAACCAAAGGCTATATCAGCTCCCCATTCACCCGGAGGAGTAAGCAGAACCAGGCTCATCAGGTCAGTGGCAACTGAAGCGAGAGCCCCGGCTGAATGCACTTTCTCGGTAAAACTGCTGTAATCCCTTATATCACCGTCAGATGAGGGATATTGCAGGATGGCTCCAAAGAAAGAATCATCAATTTCCTGGGATGCATAATCGCCCATCACCAGCTCAATACCAAGGGGTTCGGCCCTTGTGAGTATAACATCGAGTGTCTGGGGGAAAATGAGTTCATCCACAAAAAGCTTGTTCACACCTGCCTTGGCTGCAGCCCTTGATCGTGCATTATACATCATTATCATGGCTTCAGCACCTGCGGTGGCCTCATCAAGCAATGAAGCATTGGCAAGCTCCAGCCCGGTTAATTCGCAAACCATGGTCTGGTAATTCAATAATGCTTCCAGCCTGCCCTGTGATATTTCAGCCTGGTAAGGCGTATAGGAGGTATACCATCCCGGGTTCTCAAGCACATTCCTTATGATAACAGCAGGAGAAGCAGTACCGTAATAACCCATACCGATAAATGAACGGTATTGCTTATTCTTTGCACCTATCTTTCGCAGGTGATTAATATATTCAAACTCACTCATAGCCTCCGGCAGGTCAAGTGGTTTATCAAGCATAATGGAAGAAGGTACAGTCTCTTTAATAAGCCCGTCCAGCGAATCTGATCCCACAGTTTCAAGCATGCGGGAAATTTCATTTTCCCTGGGGCCGATATGTCTGTTAACGAATTTGTCAAATGCCATATTATTTGATTTATTGTTTGTGATTTTTTATTGCGTGGTAATTTAATAATCTAAATCCAGAATATATATGCTATATAAATGTTAAAGATAATATTATTGTATCATGTTAAAAAAGGATTGGCCTTACGTTCGGCACCTATTTTTGTCACGGGCCCATGACCGGGGTA
>JAZBOI010000082.1:0-10122 GCA_036351095.1 Bacteroidales bacterium
GATACGGCAAAAAAGTTGGAGACATGGTAACCGAATGAACCGTAATAGGGATGTTCCTGTATGGCCATCAGCTGTATGGTGTTATAGCCGTTTCTTGCTATGCGGGGTAATACCTGCTGCCTGAACTCATCGAATGTTGCTACTTTTTCCTTTTCCGAAGACATACCAACGTGGCATTCATATACCAGGGGCTTGTAGTGGCCGGGTTTAAAATCCGGGTATTTCCAATTGTATGGGTTCCCGGGCCTGTAATGTTTGCAGGAAAAGATCTTTGTCTTCTCATCCTGTACCAGGGTTCTTGCATATGATGGAATTCTCTCTCCATACCCGCCATCCCAGTGAACTGACAGCTTGTACAGATCGCCATGTCTGACTGCATCTTCCGGCAGTACTATCTCCCAGTCGCCCTCCTCGTTGATCTTCTGCATCGCATAGTCCTGCTTCTCCTGCCAGTCATTGAAGCTGCCCACCAGGAATATTTGCCTGGCATTGGGAGCCCATTCCCTGAAAACAACAGTGTTATCATATTCATGCATGCCGTAGTAAAGATGACCTGAGGCAAAGGATAGCAGATCACCACCGGCAGTTATTGCCCTGAGTTTTTGTTTGTAAGCCTCATGCCTGTCCCTCAGTACACCCTGATAGGGTTCCAGCCATGGGTCGTTGAGAAAAAATTCACTTTCTTTCATTAAGCTATACGATTAATTCCTTTCACCAGGTGAAATCACCTCCTGTCACGCTCCAGTCGTTTCCAAAGAAACCGGCACATTCAACTGCATCGAACCCGTTGCCCTCACGGGGCATCCTGAAAACCGTAAGGTCAGGAAAAGCTGTTCCCGCTATGAAATACTGGTTGGGATAAGCTGTTCTCATGCCCCTGATGCCTGTTCCTGCAATAATACCCACCGAACAATTATCAGATCCTTTAATAGGCCTTATAAAATAGCAGGCTATATCATCACCGGTGATAGTCCTGTCACCAATAACAATCCTGCCATCATATACCTTCACAGGGCTTTCACCAAGCAGTATTTCCCAGGCAAGATTATTATCAGCATTGCCATACAATATTACGTTTCTTCCCTCGAAATTAGCATCCCGGAACTGACTGTCAGTCATAATTTCAATCGAACCGTTACCCCTGTATGAGAATGTTTCCGCATCAAACCTTGCTTTCAGGAAATTCCACCGGTTTTCTTCGCTGCTTCCCCTGGTGCCGTAAACAAAGAGCATATTATTTTTGAAGGCATCCTTAAAGCCGCCATACCTGTGTGGTCCTTTTTCTCCGGCTGAGGGCTTTTCCGAGGGCAGCCATTTTCCTTCACCGGATCTCCTGAGATAGTGGCTGTCTTTATTTTCACTGTCAATCAGCATCTCCTGCCCGTCGATGTCGATTGTCAGAGGATAAACAATACTCATATCGCCCGGCCTGATGCACAATGTAAGAATATTTTCAGTACTTATACTGAGCACGGATGAATCGCTGCTTATTACTGCCTTCACGCTGCTTATTTCAAAGGGCCTGATTTGCTGGTGTATGCTCACCCAGTTTGATGAAGCTGAAACGCCGGGATTAGCGCTGTAAAATTCCAGTTTTCTCACCTCGTCCGGTGAGGGTATTTCGTGCAGGCTGAAGTAATCAAATATCGGTGGCCAGTCCATTGATATATCCCCATACCAGTGTGTTCCGCCGGGATATTCGTAATAGCTAAAATCAGGGTGGAAGCCGGCCAGTGTCCGCCGCATCAGCCGGGCCTGTTCAACGCTGACGGTTGGATCGGCATCGCCATGATAGACATAAACACCATGGTGCATGTAGTTAGGTGCAATTTTTAGCGTCCGGCAGGGGTTACCTGCTCTTGCAAACATCCTTTCCATTTCACCTTCTTGTTCACCACTCTCATCACCAGAAGCATAGTTCAGAAGATCAGGATAGCCGGCACATGGCGCTATTGCTGCGAAGCGGTCGGGGTAGGTGGCTCCCAGGTACCATGTCCCGTGTCCGCCCATTGAATGGCCTGTCAGGTATGTTTTTTCAGGTGCTGTTTCAAAGAGCTTTTTTCCTTCCTCAAGTACTTCCAGTGCATCCAGCCTTCCCCAGTCTTCCCATGCAAAGCCGAAGGGGCCCCTGTTGGTAGGTGCCACTATATGGCCATCCTTCTTAGGGTCGTAGGTCCATGCCTGGTTCCTGGCCTGCACACCTGCACCGTGGACTGACAGGTACAGTGACTGCCCTTTTTCCTTTGGCCTGGTGCCGGGTGTTACACTGTAATATTGCACGCTGCCGTCTATCCTGCTTATAAATGTACGGTCATGATTCTGCGCAAAATCTTTCACTTTTAGCATGAAGCTGTAGCTGTCAAGCAGCCTGTCATTTTTTAAAAACAACTCGATAACTACTTCACATTCATCTTCTTCAAGATCGGACGGAAGGGGTATTTTGAAGTTTACCCTGCGTGATGTCAGCCTCTCAATGGTGGGCAAAGAGGTGCTTAGCTGTGTTTCCTTGACTGTGCACCTTATATTCAGGCCACCCGTAATTTTCCTGCCTGCATTAATTATTGTCACACCGCCCCATTTGAATCCGGTCTCCTCCCTTATAAGGTCAGGCAGTGTAAGGTCTTTCTTTTTTATCATGATATCCGCACTTACCTCTTCCAGTGCCGCCCTGATCCTTGGGTAGCGGCCGTTGGTGAAGTAGAAGCTGTTGATCCCTTCTTTTACCTCAACAGGCTGCATTGAAAAATTAAAATCATAATGGTCACCCTCCCTTGGCTCGCCATTTATGAAAACCATTGTATGACCACTGGCCTTAAGGAGCATGACTTTTTCTTCCGGACTGACATATTCTACATAAAGTGCACCGCCGCGCAGCAGGGGGGAAGAGAAATATCCTTCATCGCCGGCTGTAATTCTTGTCCAGACAGCATCTCCGCCAAGGGGAGATTTTCCTGCCGGCATGCCCTCCTCCGGTCTTTCGAAGGTGCCATTAATGATATCTCCGGCCTGGGGATCACTGATAAAAGTGTTCCTCCCGTACATTACCCCGTTCTGTATTACAAGCCCTTCCGTGAACAGCCCGGAAGCCGGCTTTTCCTGGGCATAGGATGTAAATATCACGGGGTGGAGCAGCAGCAGAAGAAGAAATTTTATTTTCATGCGGGAATAGATATTTGTTATACAGCAATCTAAAAGAGCAAAAAATTTTTGCTTATCTTGTTTAAAGATAACAATTTCTGCACAGACCACTTTAATTAATTTCATGATATCACAGCCTTTATTATTTTTGCAGTCGTAAAATATTTTTTCATTGGAAACTTATTTCGGCCATAAGGGCTTCAGATCGGATAAGCCAATTGTAACGCTTGGAATGTTTGATGGTGTACACCGCGGACACCGTTCCCTGCTTGCAGCACTTGTTAAAAAGGCAGGTGAAGCAGGAACCGATTCAGTGGTTGTGACCCTGGACCCCCATCCTCGCATAGTACTGTCGGGTGGTAAATGTATGATACGCTACCTTACAAGCCTGGACGAAAAGATCAGCTTAATAAGTGAAGCAGGGGTCGATAAACTGGTTGTATTGCCATTCACCACTGAACTTAGCAGGATGGAGACCTGTGATTTCATAAAGAATTACATGGTTGACATAATAGGAGTTAAGCACCTGATTGTGGGTTATGATCATCATTTCGGCTACCAGGATTATGATAGTTCAACCAGCATCAGCAAGTGTGCCGGCTTATACGGTTTTGTGTCCGAGAGGAGGGAACCTTTAAAAGAAGGGAAGGAAGTAATAAGTTCAACCCTTATAAGGGAAAAGCTTCTGGAAGGCTCACTCGGGACAGCCAACAGGATGCTCGGCTATCCTTACATGCTGAAGGGAAAAGTTGTGGAGGGGAAAAAGATCGGCCGCCTGCTCGGTTACCCAACGGCAAATATTGTTCCTGATTATTCATTTAAGCTGATTCCCGCTGACGGAGTATATGCTGTTGAAGTGATACTTGATTCGGGAGAGTACAGGGCCATGCTTTACATCGGTCCTCGTCCCACTATTGAAAAGGAAAAAAGGGAACGGACCATTGAGGTTAATATTTTTGATTTTGATGAAGATATATACGGGGAAAATATTATGCTCAGATTCAGGCATCGCCTGAGAGGTGATACAAAGTTCAGCTCAAGGGAAAAGTTACTCGACCAGATCGAAAGAGACAAGGAAGAGACAATGCGCCTGTTAAGCCGCTGAATATTGTTCCGTGAGCCTATTTTTTGTAACTTTGTAAACTTATAAATATCATATAAAACCATGTCAGTATTGATTGAAACATTAGCATATAAGGTAAAGGATATAGGCCTGGCACCTTTTGGAAGGAAAGAGATTGAAATAGCTGAGAAAGAAATGCCGGGTCTGATGGCTATCAGGAGGAAATATTCGGCCGAAAAGCCTCTTGCCGGTGCCCGTATAACAGGGTCACTGCATATGACGATACAGACTGCGGTGCTGATTGAGACCCTGGTTGAGCTGGGGGCTGATGTACGCTGGGCGAGCTGTAATATTTTCTCTACCCAGGATCATGCTGCAGCCGCGATGGCCGACAGGGGCATTCCTGTTTTCGCATGGAAGGGTGAAACGCTGCCTGAGTACTGGTGGTGCACTGCACAGGCACTGTCATTCCCGGGCGGTAAAGGACCGAACCTGATTGTGGATGATGGAGGCGATGCAACACTGATGGTACATAAAGGCTATTATGCGGAGAAGGATCCGTCAAAACTGGATGTCGAACCTTCGAGCAGGGAAGAGGCTATTGTCAATGAGACACTGAAAGGTATATTTAGCCAGGATCCTGAGAAATGGCACCGCGTGGTAGAAGACCTGAGGGGTATTTCCGAGGAAACCACAACAGGTGTGAACAGGTTATACCAGATGAAGAAGGAAGGGACACTGCTTGCGCCGGCGATAAATGTGAACGATTCGGTAACGAAATCCAAGTTCGATAATCTTTATGGTTGCCGCGAGTCGCTGGCCGATGGCATTAAGCGTGCCACGGATGTGATGATTGCCGGTAAGGTTGTTGTAGTCTGCGGTTATGGCGATGTGGGCAAAGGATGTGCACATTCGATGCGCTCATACGGTGCACGGGTAATAGTTACCGAAATTGATCCTATCTGTGCCCTGCAGGCTGCCATGGAAGGTTTTGAGGTTAAGACCGTGGAAGATACACTGGGAACGGGAAACATCTATGTAACGGCAACAGGTAATACAGACGTGATCACCGTGGAGCATATGGCGAAAATGAAGGACCAGAGTATAGTCTGTAACATTGGTCATTTTGATAACGAGATACAGGTCGACCTGCTTGAATCGGCCCCGGGGGTGGAAAGGATAAATATCAAGCCGCAGGTTGACGAATTCAAGTTCCCGGACGGGCACTCAATATTCCTGCTCGCCGAAGGCAGGCTGGTTAATTTAGGTTGTGCAACCGGTCATCCTTCCTTTGTAATGAGTAATTCATTCAGCAACCAGACACTGGCCCAGATAGATCTGTGGAATGCTAAGCATGAGATTGATGTTTATACCCTGCCCAAGCATCTTGACGAAGAAGTTGCCAGGCTGCACCTGGGCCAGCTGGGAGTTAAGCTGACCAGGCTGAATGAGAAACAATCAAGGTACCTGGGTGTAAAACCTGAAGGTCCTTATAAGCCGGATCATTACCGTTACTAGAGATGGCCGGGCCAGCCAGGCATCCGGCCTGCGATGTCTCAGGCACTAACTGACATAGTGAAGTATGGTGTCTTATAAGCGGGGCATGCAGCCTGGGATGAAACCACATGATGAGCCATGCTAAGACCAGGGCTAATAATTGCTGACATGTACGAACTGCCCTGTAAAAACTGCCCTGTACATCTTAAGAGGATACTTTGAGGGACCTGAGGTTGGAGTGCCGAAGCTGGGGAGGGCAAAAGTGCTTTCGCATTCCGGGCATTCAGCATAAATACCATCTACATCAACCGCGATGCTGCTGCCGTTTAAAACATAATCATGAGGGCATGTGCGATCGAGGGCAATAAATTCGTCGGCCTGGGCGCGATAAACGATGATGCCGTTATCATCATAGCCAGAAGCCTTATATCCGAAATTATTGGTCCTGCTGTCTACCAGTACATGATTGCCTATTGCATTAAGAGCAAAGAATTCCGGATCATTAAGGTCGATATAAAAATCAACCAGCACATCAGGAATAACATCATTTTCTTTGTTGCTGCATGAAGAGTGAAAGGGGAAAATGATGCAGATAAATAAAAAAATCCTTAACTTTGATCTTATTCCTGGCATAATTAATTTATTGGAATTCAAATATACAAACATTAGTTTTAACGTTTTAAATCAAATAATATTATTAGCAGTCTTTTTATGAAGAAATACCGGAACTTACTGATCATAATTTTCGTATTGCTTATCGCCGGTGAAAGTGTTGCAGAGGCCCAAACCAGTATTTTCGACAGGTGGAAAGCCAGGCGGATAGAGAAGAAGATGAGCGGGAGCAAACGCAAGGTGGCAAAAGAGAAAAAGATCAGTGAACCCCGATCTGTTACCAAGGCAAAAAAGGAACAGGCAAAAAGGGAGGACAAACTCAGGCATGATTACCAGAAAGCAAGCAGTGAAGAAAGGAACAGACACTTCAATATCCAGACTGCAGATGTGCAGGAGAGGATGAAGCAGAATGAAAAGGAGATAGAAGCAAGGGAGAAAGCAAAGCGTAAGGCCATGAGGAAAGCAGGACGGAAGGCCAGGAAAAAATATAATAAATGAGACCATGGAAGATATTGGTGATATATTGTTTTATGTGATTGCAGCTGCTATTGGTATTATTGGTGCAATAGCAAACAAGAAGAAAAAGAATGCAGAAAAAAGGCTGCCCCAGCAGGGAGTGCCTGGTATGGACGACGAAGGCTATTCCTATGAAATGGACGAACAGGAGGGCATGCCCTTTCCTGAAGCAAGGGGGGCGTCAACACAGTATGAAATGATCGACGGAAAGCCACCCGAGGCGGCAGCCAGGGGCTATGAGGAGGAAATGGTAAAATCAGGCGGAGAAAGCACATTTGAGATGGCACCTGAATATGAAGGTGAGTATTCTGAACCCATGGCAGACGAATATGCCATGGAAGGAGAATCCGTTACCGACATTTCAATTTCGAAAACTGAACTGGGTGAAGAAAGTGTAATTTCTCTGCGTGAAGAGAGCTCAAGGGCAAGGAGGCTGATAGAGGATTTTGATTTGCCAAGTGCAATAATATATTCAGAGATTATCAACCGAAAAGACTTTGTTTAACAATTAATTGAGAGCTTTTTTTTCGTTTTCCCGGTCTCTTTATCAGAAAAATATGTATATTTGTTACATAAAGAGTTCCGTGAAAACCGGGATTCTTTTGTTTTTATAACCTTTAAGAGAGAAGAAAATGTCGGATAAAGTATATTTGACAGAAGAAGGATTGCATAGATTAAGAAAGGAACTGGATGAACTACGAACTGTCCAGAGACCTGAAATATCAAAGGCGATTGCCGATGCAAGAGACAAGGGCGACCTGGCGGAGAATGCTGAATATGCAGCTGCCAAGGAAGCACAGGGTATGCTTGAAGCCAGGATAGCTGTGCTTGAAGATAAGATAGCCAACTCAAGGCTGATTGATGAGTCAAGGATAGATACCTCATCTGTCCAGGTGCTTAATAAAGTGAAGATCAAGAATAAGAATAACGGTACCGTTATGGAATACCTGCTGGTACCTGAATCTGAAGCAAACCTGAAAGAAGGCAAACTGGCGGTTAATTCACCCATAGCCAGGGGATTGCTGGGCAAGAAAGTTGGCGATGTGGTGGATGTCAAAGTGCCCTCGGGTATTATTGCGTTTGAAATAATAAATATTTCATTATAAATCTTTTAGTTTTTAGTCATGCCAAGTATTTTCACCAGGATAATTAAGGGGGAAATACCCTCCTATATGATAGCTGAAGATGAAAATTTCTTTGCATTCCTTGATATCAATCCCCTGAAGGAAGGACATACCCTGGTAGTGCCCAGGAAAGAAGTGGATTATTTCTTCGACCTTGAGAAAGACCTGCTTGCGGAGATGATGGTCTTTTCACAGAAGGTAGCACTGGCTATCGAGAAAGTGGTAGCGTGCAACAGGATAGGAGTTGTGGTCCTCGGGCTGGAAGTGCCTCATGCCCATATTCATCTTATCCCTATTGACTCCGAGGCCGATATAAGATTTTCAAACCCCAGGGTTAAACTGACAGAGGAAGAATTCAGGGATCTTGCTGAGAAGATCAGCAGGGAAGTGAGATAAGGATCGAACAACATATAAGGTGTCTCGCTGGAATAAGATCATTTTTATTGCTGATGATTTCGTTTCACTTTTGTTTCCCAGGCTCTGCCAGGCCTGCGGTGAAGCACTGGTAAGAAACGAGAAGATCATATGTACATCCTGTATACTTGATATACCGGCTACAGCTTACCACCTGGAAAGGGGTAACCGGCTGGAGCAGAATTTCTATGGCAGGTGTTATATTCAAAAAGCTGCTGCTTGGACTTATTACAGGCAGGGATCCAAGGCCCAGCAACTGGTTCACAGGCTCAAATATGGAGGGCTTAAACCCATTGGGCCTTACCTGGGAAGGATGTATGGAAATATTATCCGTGACACTGATTTTTGCAGTGGTATTGATTGCCTGGCAGCTGTACCCCTGCACCCTACAAAGGAAAGGAAGAGGGGTTTCAATCAAAGCCGTCTTATTGCCGAGGGTATGGCTGAAGCGCTGGATCTGCCCTTTGTTGCCGGGCTGCTTAGGAGGGAAAGATCTTCTGAGACACAGACAAATAAGCACAGGTACGACAGGTGGATGAACGTTGAGGGTATTTTTGCAGTGAATGGCAGGGCTGAAATAGAAGGGAAACATATTTTGCTGGTGGATGATGTTATAACTACAGGTGCCACCATGGAGGCCTGTGCATCAGAATTATTGAAAATCAAAGATGTTAAAGTGTCGCTGGTTGCCATAGCAGCGGCAGAAAAGTGAATTTTTTACTTTATGCGGCCCGGGTTTTTCTTCATATATTCCTTCCAGGAATTATAACTTTTTTCAGACACCGGGTTCCCGCTCTGGTAGAAATGGCAAAGGGCTGCAGCAAGACCGTCGGTTGCATCCAGTATTATGTTGCTGTCCCTGAAGCCCAGGATATTCATTAACATTGCCGCCACCTGCTCCTTGGATGCAGCCCCCACACCTGTGATCGACATCTTGATCTTCCTTGGTGCATACTCGTATATGGGTACCGAACGGTGGAGGGCGGCTGACATGGATGCTCCCTGGGCCCTGCCCAGCTTGAGCATCGACTGTACATTCTTACCGTAGAAAGGCGCCTCTATGGCCATCTCGTCAGGCTTGTATTCATCAATAAGACCGAGGGTACGCTCGAAAATATGCTTTAACTTAAGGTAATGGTCGCCTATCTTCTTCAGGTCAATCACACCCAGGCTGATCACCCGGGGCTCGTTCTTGACAATGCCTATGGCACCATAGCCGGTGATATTGGTGCCCGGGTCAATACCCAGTATTATCCTGTCATAATCCATTATTGTTTTTTCTTAGGGCAAATATACTGGAAAGATCAGTAATTGTTGAAATCCGTGATTTTTTATTCCTGCCACACCGATGATTCATGCCTTAAGACCAGCCGGGCCACCTGGCAGACCTGTCTTTTCAATCCCGGGGACCCGCCCCTGGCAAAGCGACATGCTAACGCCCCCTGTCCACCGTGTGCCCCCGCGTACTCAAACCCTCTTCCCGGTTTTCTGGTAGATTATACCTCCAATTATCAGCACCAGCCCGAAGAAGGTGGTCAGGTAGATATTTTCTCTGAGGAAGATTGATATAAATAGGAGTGAGAGGAAGGGAGCAAGGAAAACGAGGTTCGATATCTTATCTGACGAGTCAGCAAGCTTCAGGGCTTTGAGCCACAGGTAGAACGTAAGGCCCATTTCAAAAATTCCCGTGTATATCCCGGCCATAAGTCCTTTCGTGCTGATGTGTCCGAAACCACCGCTAACAGACAGGTATATAAC
>JAZBOI010000083.1:0-7111 GCA_036351095.1 Bacteroidales bacterium
ATGTGTAAAAACAACTTTTCATCCTGTGAAGAAGCCCCTGGTGGAGGGAACACAAATACCTCCTTTCAGGGCAAGGGAAGCTGCTGATGGCCTTTACCTCTTCTTTGCAAATCCCGCTGCGGCAGGTATTAAATTCCCGCTTGAATACGGGCAGTCATACCCGGAAAAGACTGAAAAGATGGAGTTAAGGATAAATTATGCTGATAAGAGCTACAATATAAAGCTGGAATTCACACCATATTCTTCACTTCTTTACAGGCTTAAAGATGGTGTTATCGAAAAGCTTGATATAGCATTCTCACCGTCAATTCCACAGGTAAAAAAACTGCCTCCTGACTTCAGCGCGCCCTGGCTGGTAAAGTAAAGCCCTGGCTGGTAAAGAAAAACAGTATATTTGCGCCAAGACTTTTGACTCTCCTCGCAGGAAGCTGGAAGGAAGCTTTAGCCCGGCGAAACCAATGCGCTCACGTAATTCAAATATGGCACCAATAAGGACAGACAGATTGCATGGCGGTATTGACCCAAGATGGCTTAAGGCCTCCGTTGCAGGTAGCATGTGGGCTGCCTCGGAAATAGTTATTGGCAGCTTTCTCCATAACCTGAGGGTACCGTTCAGCGGCAGTATACTGACTGCCATAGGTATTGTTCTGCTGATCTCGATAAGCCATAAATGGAATGAAAAAGGCCTGTTCTGGAGGGCCGGCTTAATCTGCGCCATGATGAAGACCCTTTCGCCCAGTGCTGTGATATTCGGACCCATGATTGCTATAATGACCGAGGCCCTGCTGATGGAATTTTCAGTCAGCTTACTGGGGCGGACTGTTGCCGGCTATATTGCCGGTGCTGTTCTTGCAATGTCGTGGAGCCTTGTGCAGAGAGTGCTAACCCTGATAGTTTTTTACGGGACCGGCATAATCGGGGTATATTCCGACCTGGCTGACCTGGCGGAAAAACAAACGGGCATACAGGTCGACATGGCCTGGCTGCCTTTATTGATCTTACTGGCTGCTGATGTCATCCTGGGTGTTATCACGGCGCTGACAGGGCTGAGGCTTGGCCGCAGGATAGCAAGGGAGACAGGTGCAGGGATCAACCAGTACCGCAGCACTAAAGTAAAAAACAGCTTTAATGATCCTGACCGGAAGGCCCCCTACTCCCTGGCATGGCTTTTTGTTAACCTGGCCCTCTTCATGGCGGCAATGCTTGTACTTTCTTATTCACCCGTCATTGTATGGTTAATCACAGTGCCCCTTATAATCAGTATATGGATCGCAAGATACAGGCGTGCCATGCGACAGTTACTAAATCCAAAGTTCTGGGTTTTCTTTGTACTGATCACACTGGTCACTTCATTCGTTTTCATCAAGGCCCGTGAAGGGGAGAATATACTCATAAGGGGCTTAACTGAGGGATTGAGGATGAATTTCAGGGCAGCCCTTATCATTATAGGTTTTTCTGTACTGGGAACTGAACTCTATAACCCTGTAATCAGGAAAAGCTTTGACAGAACATCCTTTAAAAATCTACCCCCTGCCCTTGAGATGGCGGTCGAAAGCCTGCCCCTGTTTATAGCCAGCATCCCGGGATTCAGAACAATCATCAAGAAACCTGTCAGCGCACTTTCAAATGTCGTTGCACACGCAGGGATACGCCTGCATGAATTGCAGCAGGAGAATTCCCTGAACAACAAGGTGTTTATTATAAGCGGCAAAAAAGGTGAAGGCAAAACAAGTTTAGCCGGGCAACTGGCAGGTATGCTCAGGGAAAACACATACAGGGTTGGCGGAATACTTACGGAAAGAGTGATGGTCAAGGGGAAAACAGTGGGTTACGACCTGATTGATATTGAATCAATGAAAAGGGTAAAATTCCTCAGGACAAGCCGGAACGATAAAATGGAGAAGATCGGGAGCTATTCAATTTTCCCGGCAGCCCTTGATCTGGGGCGCAAAATACTCTGTGGAAGAAGCACCGGAACCATTACTGTTATAGATGAGGTGGGCAGGCTTGAACTTAATAAGGGTGGCTGGGCCGATTGCCTTTCCCTTTTACTTAAAAGAAATGAGGGTATTATTATCCTTACAGCCAGGGATACCTTCCTGGAGAAAGTGATAAATAAATGGAATTTAAGCAACTACCGTGTGATTAATGCTTCTGCCCTGTCTGCGGAAGAGGCATTTGATCTTATCCGCGATCCTGTCAGCTGAGATTATTTACGATTCAACAATCATATATTACGATCCGGCCAGATTTAATTCATTTTACCTTTCTCACTCCTTTACTTTGAAGACAAATCATAAAATAAATTATTATGAAAGCTTCAATCATTACCCTTGTTTGCATACTCATGCTGTATTCAACTGCTTTTGCCCAGGATAAATGTCTGGATAAATATTTCCTGGCACAAATACAGGATATCGAGACTGACAATCAAAGCTTACAGGACTATGAGGTCACCCTTAAGTGGCAAAATCTTGATGCACTCAATGGCACAACTTTTAATTGTAATGTTGTTCTGGCAAATCTTACTGTTGACCCTGGAAATAACATAACAAGATGGCAGGATGCGAGACTGGCTTCTATAGGTGATTTCCGTGAAGAACCCGAAAATACAGTTAGCCTGTCTGCTCTTGATGGTTTCGAATACGAATCCTTCACCGATGACTTTTTGCAGGAAGATTTTTTTGATGATATCGCCCCGGAACTTCGCGATCTTGCGAAATGGCTGGTCTCCGATGCCATGCAGATGCAGGGCCTGGCAGTGTACGTAATGGACAGCCTCACGTTCGGGCAGGAATTCATTCCTGTTTTGCTGGAAGATTATGAAATAGAGTTTCAGAACTGGGTGAGCTTCAGCAGCAGGTACCAGGAACTGACATGGTCAGCCATTACAAAACACAATGATGAAGTATGTGCCGTAATAAAATTCGAATCAGAATATAACCCGGTCAGTGCTGAAACTCCCGCGATGTCGTTTAAAGGCAGATCACTATACTACGGTGAAATGTGGGTTTCATTGCATGACAAACAGCTTGAATATGCCATAATGTTCGAGGATGTCATAATGAAACTTGAAAGTGATGCCTTCCCCGGGGGGCAACTGATTGACCTGCAACGTGAAATAGTTTTTGAGAAAAACAGGTAAAGCTTAATTTTGTAAGAGATGAAAAAGAAAAGAGATTCAAAAGTCATATTGCTCGTTGCTGCCTTCAGCATAATGTATGCAATAGTATTCAAATGGATACAAACGGGCAGCCCCCTGAACCTTCAGACTGTTTTTTTCGCTGTAATGGTCTTCCTGAATATTATTATTCCCCTGGGTATAGCCCGGCTTATACTGAAAAGGTACACCCATATACCCCTGGCCAGGTTGAGAAAGAAGATTATCCCGTCTGTATTAATTGTGGCAGCCGGACTGCTTGCAATACAGTTAGTGCTGATAAGCGGCGGGGTGTTCCTGTTTTTTATCTTCCAGGGCCTGGATACCACACATTTCTTCAGCCACCTGTTCAGTGTTGAAGTCCCGGCTGCAATAAAGCAGTTTGCAATATGGGTACTTATAGGTTCTGCAGCATTCTTTTATTACATATGGCAAAGAACCGTAGCGTCCGAAAACGCCCTCAGGGAATCCAACCTGAAATACAGGTATATGTCACTTAAATCACAGGTTAATCCCCATTTTCTCTTCAACAGCCTCAACACCCTTTCTGAGCTGGTCCATTCCAATCCAGGGGAAGCAGAAAAGTACATACAGGAATTAGCCGGGATATACAGGTACGTGATTGAAAATGAAGAGAAGGAGTATGTAGCCCTGGATGAGGAAATCAGTTTTGCCAGTGCTTTCTTCAGACTGTATGACCTCAGGGAAAAGGATAAGATCTTTCTGAATATTAACACCGGTGATACTGCCGGGCTTATTATAACACCAGTTTCATTACAGATATTGATCGAGAATGCCATCAAGCATAATACGGCCTCACGTGAACATCCCCTGGTGATAGATATTGAAAGAGATAATGATTACCTTGTGGTGCGCAATAATCTGCAGCGTAAAAATGTTATGGAAACAATGAAGTTGGGCCTCGAGAATCTTAAAGAAAGACTTAAGCTAATTACAGGTAAGGAATTGAAGATAAAGGATGACGGTTATAATTATGTTGTTCAGATACCACTTAATAAGCAGGTGAATGAGAGTACTGATAATTGAAGATGAAAAACCGGCATCCCTGAAACTTCAAAGGATGCTTTATGATCTTGACGATACGATTACCATAGCCGCCATCCTTGAATCAGTGGAGGGCTCAAGCAACTGGTTCCTTAACAATCCTCCCCCCGATCTTGTATTTATGGATATCCAGCTCGACGACGGCTTATGCTTTGAAATTTTTGAAAATATCAATATTAACATCCCTGTAATTTTCACTACGGCTTATGATGAATATGCCATCAGGGCTTTCCGGGTAAACAGCGTTGACTATCTTCTAAAGCCCATTAAGGCGGAAGACCTTGGAAAGGCAGTCGACAAGTTCAGGAAGATACATGGCCGGAAAAGGGATGATTCGATTATAAACAGCCTGCTCAAACAAATGGAAACCGGCAGGAGGGAACGCTTCCTCATCAAAATAGGGCAGCATTACCGGCCGGTGCAGGTAGCTGATATACATTATTTCTATATACGTGAAGGCTGTGCATTCATATCCAGGGGAGGCGGACGTGATTATGCCATTGATTTCTCGCTTGACAGGCTTGAGCAAATGCTTGATCCGAAAAGATTCTACAGGGTCAACAGGAATTATATAGTGAATATCAATGCCATAAAAGACATAATAGCCTATTCGTCCAGCAGGCTTAAACTGATCCTTGACGGTCAGGATGAGAATCATGATGTTGTTGTAAGCAGGGATCGCGTTGCTGATTTTAAAAAATGGATGGACAGGTAAATTTCCCCTGTAACTTTTTTATAACTTTATCCGTCGTACAGGCGATAAGTAACTATGACACCACAGGAGTATAATAAAGCAGTTGAAGAATACTCTGACCGCATATACAGGTTTGTTCTGAAAAGCATGGGTGACCGGGACAAAGCCAGGGATGTGGTGCAGGACTGCTATGAGAAACTATGGATCAACGTGGAGCAAATTGATTACCCAAAGGCAAAATCATGGTTGTTTTCCACCTCACATAACACGATGATAGACATTCTCAGGAAAGAGAAGAAGATGGTTTCAGTTGATTCACCGCCCGATAATGCGCACGAGCAGTCCTACACTGATCTCAATGAAATACTGCATCAGTGCCTTGACCGGCTGAACGCAAGCTGGCGGACGGTAATTCTGCTGAGGGATTATGAAGGATACAGCTACAGTGAGATAGGCGAGATAACAGGACAGACGGAAGCACAGGTAAAGATAAATATTTACAGGGGCAGGATGGCCCTTCGTAAAATGATTGGTAAAATGGAAGTATTGGTGTGAAATGATTATTAACAGGCAAAATTATCAAATATGGATTACCGACTATTACGATGGCCGGCTCGACACTTTCCAGGCGGAGGTGCTGATGGATTTCCTGTCTGATAATCCTGATCTCAAGGCTGAATTTGAAGATTATCCGGGGCTGTCCGTCAGTCCGCCCGAACACAGCAGTCCTGACAAAAATGAACTTTTACGCACACCCGACGAGTTAACAAATGAGCAGGTTGAACATTTTTCAATAGCTTTCTGGGAAAACGACCTGGACGATCAGCAAAAAAAGGAAATTGAAGCGCTCTCTAAAACAGATCCCCGTTTCAGGAAAAACCTGGGCATATATGAAAAGATTAAACTTAAAGCGGATCAGTCAGAGTATCCTGGAAAATCATTGCTCCTGAAGATACCGGCGCGCAGGAGAAGGACAGTAATATTGCTTACAGCACTCTCAACAGCAGCGTCAATAGCCATTCTGGCAGGACTCTTCATTATTTTAAACCGGCAGGCCCCTTTGCCAACACCTGACAGGCAGGTGCTTGCTTCAGCTGCTGAAGACCAGGCTGAAGAAACAATCAGTGAAAAATCAGTACGCCCTGGCACCGGTGATGAGAATCCAGCTTCCGGGCATGCCGCAGCGGAGAGCACGCAAAGCCGGGTCACAAGCGGGGAGCAAAGCACGAAAAGCCAGACCTTTGCCGGAACAGAAAGCACACAAGACCGGGTCATCACCGGGGAGCAAAGCACCCAAAGCCGGATCGCTGCCGCAGCGGAAAGCACACAAATTATTGAAGCTGATCCCGCGGTTACCGGACGCGAAACAATGGTGGCCATGAGCAAAATCCCCGTGCGTGAAGAAATAAGACTAGATAATGTTGAGGTTAGTTATTTGCTTGCCGAAACAGAGCCCTACGATTTAAGCCTTCCACCAGGCATAATGGACAACATGAAAATGACAGTCAGGGAATTCCTGGCATTCCAGTTCAGAAAAAGCATACTGGATGAGGAAGACCCGGGGGTTGATAATCTTAAAGCATGGGAAATTGCCGATGCAGGCATCAAGGGTGTTAATACCCTGCTGGGATGGAATATGGAATTCCAGGCCGGGCAAGGCGAAGATGGCAGGCTGCAGAATTTACGCTTTACCAGTGAGCTGCTTAAAATTGACCGGGATTTCAAAAAAAGCAATACCGGCCTGTAACTTTCGACCACCCTGCTGCGTCTGAGCAGAAAATCAAACTTTAAATTGAACTTATCATGAAAAGAATAGCTTTTTTAATCATCCTGCCTTTTATGCTGATGAATATGCTTTGTGCCTCAGCGCAGGATACGACGGAAATTAATCTCAGCAAAAACCAGGTACTGAAAGTCACCGAGGATGTAAATAATACCAGGGTAACCATCGGAGGCGACTGGTTCGAGGTGAAAGCTGCGGATGAAAATGTTAAAATCAGGATGGGACGGCGTGGCCTTGAAATCCTGGAAACTCCAGAAGGAACGAAAATGGACTGGAAGATATACGATGAAGAAGAATTCTACCAGGATGAGGATGATAAGGAAATGCGCAGGCGGGACAGGAGAAGATTTTCACCTCACTGGGCCGGCTTCGAACTGGGAATAAATAATTATGTGACATCCGACTATTC
>JAZBOI010000084.1:0-6114 GCA_036351095.1 Bacteroidales bacterium
ATAAGATACTGTGAGAATAATCCCGGCATCAAATACCTGTGCGTCCAGAGTCTTGATCTCTGCGAAAAAGAAAAACAGGAACAAATACTCAGGTGGCTGAAGAAAATATTAGACCTGTAGAGTATGCATGATGTTACTTAGCATTTTTTCTTTTTCCCTAATAATAAAGTCTTAATTTAGTGTGCAAATATTAAATCCATTAGTGTTATGAAAGCAAAAATACTCAGTACTATTCTTATTGCCTTTCTCTTCCTCAATGCCAGTGCACAAAGGAACAGGGCAGCAAAAGATGTTGAACCTGAAGGCTTCCAGTTCACCACTGTTGTAAGCCTCGATGCAACACCTGTAAAAAACCAGTCACGCACTGGTACCTGCTGGTGCTTTGCCACCACCTCATTCTTCGAATCCGAACTTATGCGAATGGGCAAGGGTGAATACGACCTCTCGGAAATGTTCGTGGTGAGGTACAACTACATTGACAGGCTGGAGGACAATTACCTGAGAAGGGGTAAAGGTAACCTGGGACCGGGTAGTTTATCGCACGACTGGGTGCGTGTTTTCTCAAATTACGGCATGGTGCCCGAAGAAGTGTATACAGGGATCAATTACGATTCTGAAACACATAATCACAGCGAATTGCAGGCTTTTATCAATGCCATTGCAGAGATCCCCGTACAGAGAAGGAACAGGAGTGAGCAGTATCACCAGATCGTCAATTCAGTGCTCGACACCTACCTGGGTGAGGTGCCTGCATCATTTACCTACAATGGTACAAGATACAACCCGATGAGCTTTGCAGAAAGCCTCGATATCAATCCTGACGATTATGTTGAGATTACTTCATTCAGCCATTTCCCCTTTTACACGAAGGGACTGATCGAGGTGCCCGACAACTGGACACATGACCGCATGTACAATGTACCCATAGATGAACTGGTTGAAATAATGGACTATGCCCTTGAAAATGGCTATACCGTTAACTGGGACGGCGATGTAAGTGAAAGAGGATTCTCACATGCCAACGGCGTGGCCATCAATCCCGATGTTAACAAAATGGAAGACCTTTCAGAGACCGACAGGGCCCGTTTCGAAAACATGACAAGGGGCGGATCAGACCAGGGATACAGCTTTGAAAGGCCATTGCCCGAAATAGATGTTACCCAGGATATCAGGCAGGAAGGCTACGAAAGTTTCACAACAACCGATGATCACCTGATGCATGTAACCGGTATAGTAAAAGACCAGAACGGCACTAAATATTACATAACAAAAAATTCATGGGGCACCGATCGCAATAAATTTGGCGGTTACCTCAATATGTCTGAGAGCTATGTTAAAGCCAAGGTGATATTCATCATGGTGCACAAGGATGCCGTGCCTGACGCAATAAGGACTAAACTGGGAATCTAAATACGGGGAGCAGGGTTTTGCGGGGTCTCTTTGATTACGGGCTCCCGGACCCATGCGGCCTGCTATACCAGGAGGTTGCATCCCCTGATATCTGAATTGTCAAAACGGCCCAGTATCTCGAAACTGCCGTCGGGATGTGATCTGCCAAGATCGGAAGTCTCAATGAAGGAGCATGAATAAATATTTGCCAGGTCAATGATATTAATGCCCCCCGTCCTGCCCAGCGGCAGGTAAGAAAAAGGATCATGGGGGTCGCGTATTAATACTTTCATCCAGGGAGGGGTATAAAATACTCCTCCTTTTTTTGAATATGCCTGGCTCAGTAATTCTGTCATCCCGTATTCTGAATGGATGCTGTCGGTCCTGAAACGTTCACCAAGCAGCGAATGAAGCTCTTCCCTTGTCATTTCCCTTCTCCTTCCTTTCATGCCCCCTGTCTCCATCACTATATGATCCTCCAGGCTGATATCGCATTTTTCTGAAAAATCGAGCAGGGCAAAGCTCACCCCCAGCAGTATCACTTTCCTGCCCGTGCGGGATGCTTCGTCAATACTCTTCTCCAGTGCCCTGTAATCATCAAGGAAAAACCCGCCCAGGGGCGATGCACTCTTTTCGATGAGCCTCCCGGCCATATAGACAAGTGATGAACCTTCCCTCTCAAGGTATGAAGGCAAAAGTGCCAGTATGACATAAGCTGACGGGTCGCCGTAAAAAAGCCTGAAGCACTCGCTAAAGCTTTTCTCATAAACACCCGTATCGGCCACGTAATGCATACTTCTTGTCATCCCCGCCGTACCGCTGCTTATAAATACTTTTTCTGCCTCATAGCCCCCTGCCAGCACCCTGTGACCGCTGAAAGCCTTTACAGGCAAAAAGGGTATGTCATCTATCCCTTCCACTCCCTGCGGATCAATGCCCAGCTCATTTATCCACTTCGAATACACAGGGTTATGCGCAGCCTGGTACCTGAATATCTTCAGTGCCGCAGCATTAAAATTCTTTTCTCCTGATATATTG
This sequence comes from Bacteroidales bacterium, assembly GCA_036351095.1. Lineage (GTDB taxonomy): Bacteria > Bacteroidota > Bacteroidia > Bacteroidales > VadinHA17 > UBA9300. The sequence continues at coordinate 2,428 of JAZBOI010000084.1, forward strand.
AAAACCTCCCTTACGAGTTGTTCCATCACCGCGAAAAAGTAGCTGAGCCGTCAGGCTGTATTTGCCATTCAATGGTAACTTCTGCATAAGGACCCTCATCGGTATCGTCCAGCAGCAGTTCCTTTATCCGGAACTTAACGTAATTGTCCTTCCGTGTCCTGAAAACATAGACCTGGTTTTCACCGATATCATTAGCTGAAAGGGTCCAGGAATAGCTGCCTGCCGTCAGCAGCTTATCATAAAAGGTCTTTGCTTCCGCAGCTGAGGGGAAATCCCCGGCCAGGGCAAAGGAGGCCACCAGGTTCGGGGTATCGAGGTAGGCTCCTGAAACAGCACCCTGTGCATCGCTGTAGGCATGCACCGTGATATCAGGCCCGGGTGTATCTATCGTTCTCCTCTCTTCTCCCTCCTCAAATGAAAAGCCTGTGGCATAATAATACTGTCCATATACATAAAGGGTATTATCAATTATGAACTCACCGCTGTAAATATTCTCCGGCTCCCTGTCGCATGACAGCAGCACAGCCGTTATAAACAAAAGGCCCGGCAGGTATAATATGCGTTGTATCCGCCCCATGTTATTTGTTTCTAATCACCCCGTATGGCAGCAATGCCGGGAAGCACCTTCCCTTCCATATATTCCAGCATTGCACCTCCCCCGGTTGAGACATAACTGACCTTATCGGCCAGATCGTTCTTATTTATAGCTGCCACAGAATCGCCCCCGCCGATAAGACTGAAAGCACCTTTTTGCGTGGCCGCGGCTATTGCCTTTGCTATTTCACTTGTTCCCCTGGAGAATTTTTCCATTTCAAAAACCCCCATGGGTCCGTTCCACAATATGGTTTTTGACTCCTTTATAACGGCCGCAAATTCCTTTATCGCCTCATAACCTATATCCATGCCCATCCATCCATCCTCGATGGCATCAGATGAAGTTATCATTGTGTCGGCTGTCTCCTCAAACTTATCCCCGTTGACACTGTCAGCCGGTAAAAGAAGCTTCACATTATTCTCTTTTGCTTTTTTAATGATATCAAGGGCCAGGTCAAGCTTATCCTCCTCGCATAGTGAATTACCTGTTTTTCCCCCCTGTGCCCTGATAAAAGTATAGGCCATGCCGCCCCCAATCAGCAGGTTATCGACCCTGCCCAGCAGGTTTTCAATTATGAGTATCTTATCCGATACCTTGGCTCCCCCCATAATGGCAGTAAATGGCTTTTCCGGGCTTTGCATGAGCCTGTCCATACTTTCCAGCTCGCTGTCAATAAGAAAACCAAAGAGTTTCTCCACGGGGAAGAACCTCGCAATAATGGTTGTCGAGGCATGTGCCCTGTGGGCTGTTCCAAAAGCATCATTCACATATACGTCACATCCATCGGCCAGCTCTGAGGCAAAAGATTCGTCACCCTTAGTCTCTTCCTCGTAAAACCTCAGATTCTCCAGTAAAAGTATATCACCCGGCTCCAGGCTTTCCTTCATCTTAAGTGTTTCCGCCCCAATACAGTCAGGTGCAAATTTCACTTTCCGTCCCGTAAGCTTTTCCAGTTCAGGGATGATATGCCTCAGCGAGAACTTATCCTCGGGCCCGCTCTTCGGACGGCCAAGGTGCGACATAAGAACAGCCGAACCTCCGTCTTCCACTATCTTCCTGATGGTTGGCAGGGCTCCCCTTATCCTTGTATTATCCGTTACCTTTAATTCACTGTTGAGCGGTACATTAAAGTCCACCCTTACAATAGCCTTCCTGGCTTTGAAATTATAAGTGTCAATTTTCTTCATCCTTCCTGTTTTTTATTTTTACATATTCAGTCCCTGAAAGGCCTGCCTGTAATAAAGACCTGTCAGCTAATAATATATGCGTTTTAAAACATTAAAAGCCATATTATTACAACGATATACAAACCTACAATATTTTCATTAAAAATAAATCTAATTTTCTATTTTTGTTCCGACGCAAAGACATACAAATGAAGTTTGAAGGGGTAATAGGACAGGAAGAAGTTATCAATAAGCTGACCCGCTCGGTTAAAGAAGAAAGAGTGAGCCATGCACAGATTTTGGCCGGACCGGAAGGATGTGGCAAGCTGGCTCTTGCCATTGCCTTTGCTCAATATATATCGTGCGGCAACAGGGATGGCAACGATTCCTGTGGCAGCTGCCCCTCGTGCACCAAGTATGGAAGGCTGGTCCACCCCGACCTTCACTTTGTATTCCCCGTGATAAACAAGGGATCAGGGGAAACTGTATGTGATAATTTTATTTCGGAATGGAGAGAACTGCTTAACAAATCAGCTTATTTCAACCTCAACCAGTGGCTCAGGCATATAGGTGTGAAGAACCAGCAGGGACTGATATTTTCCACGGAGGCAAATGAAATAATAAGGAAGCTGAGCCTTAAAACATATGAGTCTGATTACAAAGTGATGATAATATGGATGCCTGAAAGGATGCATACTGCAACGGCAAACAAGCTGCTCAAGCTCATTGAAGAGCCGCCGGACAAAACTCTCTTCCTCCTTGTATCCGAAGAGCCCGACCTTATACTGCCAACCATACTGTCAAGATGCCAGTTTGTGCGTATACCTTCTATAAAAAGGGATGCACTGCGCGGACACCTCATGGAAGAATATGGAATTGATGAGCGAAAGGCAGACATGATAGCGCACCTGTCGCAGGGCAACTACCTCAGGGCCACCGAATTTATAGGGGAGAATGAATCAAGGAAAGAAAACCTGTCAGCTTTTATTGAACTGATGAGGCTTGCCTACAAGAGGGATATACCTGCCCTGGCCGAATGGTCCGAAGAGATGGCTACCAGGGGAAGGGAAGCACAGAAGGGCTTCCTTGGCTTTTCACTCTCACAGCTGCGTGAGAATTATATACTCAATATGGCAGGCAATAATGATAAACTGGTCTTCCTTGAAGGGAAAGAAGCTGATTTCGCTAAAAAATTCCATCCCTTCATTAACAATAAGAATATAGAGGGACTGAAAGAGGAGCTCTCATCGGCATACACTCATATAGCGGCAAACGGTAATCCCAAAATAATCTTCCTCGACCTGGCCCTCAGGCTGAGCAGCCTTATCCGTTAGGTCAGGGCTTTACAAAGCATTAATAATTGATAATAAGTCAAATTATAATTAAATTTGACCGGCTGTAAAAAAGAAGATTAATACGCCATATAAATTCACTCCCCTGAGTGCGGGAGATTAAAAGTAAAAAGACATATGGACAACGAGGAGAAAAGATTTGAAGAGGAGGAGGAGATTTATTCCCCGGAAAGTTCAACATACAGGCAGCTTGATAACAAGCTAAATTCAATAAACTGGCTTTCGGATATACCCGATTCGGGCATTGAAACAGATATCGTGGAAGTAAGCTTCAAGAACACCCGTAAGGCTTTCTACCGCAACGTAAACAAACTGAGGCTCCGTGAGGGCGATATAGTGGCTGTTGAGGCATCCCCCGGTCACGACATTGGAAGGGTATCGATGACGGGCAGGCTGGTGAAATCCAATCTGAAAAAACTTAAAACAGCCCCACCGCCGGACGAAATAAAAAAGGTCTACCGCAAGGCCAAGCCCGTGGACATAGAAAAATGGGAAGAAGCCATGGGTCGCGAAATTCCCGCAATGTTCAAAGCAAGAACAATTGCACAGGACCTGAAGCTCAATATGAAGATCG
>JAZBOI010000085.1:0-5304 GCA_036351095.1 Bacteroidales bacterium
CATCTTATTCATTGTGATGTTCTTTGTTATTGCCCTGTCCACACAGAAAGCCGGGATAGCCGTCACCTCGGTTGCATCCAAAATGTCAGTGGTCATACCTATAAGTTTTTCCCTTTTTTATTTCAAGGAGGAGATAAGTATACTGAAAATATCAGGTATCCTTCTTGCTCTTGCAGCAGTCTTTATGACAACATATAACAGGGAAAGAAAGGAAAAGAGGGGTATACAGGTTATTATACTGCCTGTCGTGCTTTTCCTGGGTGCCGGGCTGATAGATTCACTGATAAAATACACACAGGAGCTGCATATAGTGGACCGCGGGTCGCTCATGTTCTCATCTGTATTATTCTCTGTATCAGCTCTTACAGGTATAGTATTCAGTTTCTTCAGGAAGCGGCCAGGTGCAACAAATAAATTTATACAAATAATCATTGCCGGTATTATCCTGGGAATTGTGAATTTCGGATCCCTTTACGGGCTTATCATGGCCCTGGAGAGTAATATATTTGACAGCTCCATTATTTTCGGGATTAACAATATGGGTATTGTGGTTTTATCGGTAAGCATAGCCCTTATCTTTTTCGGTGAAAAACTCAGTCTACTCAATAAAGCAGGAATTGTACTTTCAATACTGACTATTATTTTTCTCACTTATCTTTAAGCATCAACGGATATGAAAGACGAGTACATGAGTATACAGGCAGAAGCAACAGGTCTTTTCAAGGACAGGGGAAGTAAATTCATAGCCATTGCCAGGCCGGTCAGTTCGGAAGATGAAATAAAAGACATACTTGAGAATACCAGGAAACAGTACCACGATGCCCGTCACCACTGTTTTGCCTACAGACTGGGAACCGGAGATGACAGATGGAGGGTTAATGATGATGGTGAACCTTCAGGCACTGCAGGAAATCCCATCATGGGTCAGATAAGATCATATGAACTCACCAATATTTTAATAATTGTCGTAAGGTATTTTGGAGGAACCCTGCTTGGTACGGGAGGCCTGATAAATGCCTACCGCAGTGCTGCAAGAGATGCCCTGGAGAATGCCCAAATAATAAAAAAGACAATTAGCTGCACATACAGCCTGCATTTTCCCTATGAAGCCATGAATGATGTAATGAGGCTTATTAAGGAAGAAAACCTGGAACAGAGCGAACAGCTTTTTGAGCTGGAATGCTCCATGAAAGTGCATTTCAGGGCTTCGCTCGAGAAGAGAATACAAAAGAAATTCGGCCTGGTAAAGAAACTTGAATACGAAAAGGTATTTATCAATTAATTATTAACATTTGCTTTTAAATATTTCTTAGTTTTTAACTTTGTTTAATAAACCTTTTTTAATCATATAAAACCCTGATTAATGAATATTAAGAGCCTGGTTTCGATCGATGACCTGAGTACCGATGAGATGGTATCCATACTCGATCTTGCCGAAGAATTTGAAAAACAGCCCAGCCAGCCCCTGCTTGAAGGAAAAGTGATCGCCACCCTCTTTTTCGAACCTTCAACCCGCACAAGGCTGAGTTTTGAAAGTGCCATATCACGCCTTGGAGGCAAGATAGTTGGTTTTACCGATGCTTCATCATCAAGTGTGTCAAAGGGAGAAACACTAAATGACACTATCCGTACGGTCAATAGTTACTGTGACATGATAGTAATGAGACATCCTATCGAAGGAAGTGCACGCCTGGCAAGCGAGATTGCTGACGTACCGGTCGTTAATGCCGGTGATGGTGCCAACCAGCATCCCACCCAAACAATGCTCGACCTTTATTCAATAAGGAAGACACAGGGCACACTCGATAATCTCAATATCTTCCTGGTTGGTGACCTCAAATACGGACGCACAGTGCATTCACTGCTTATGGCAATGTCAAGGTGGAAAACCACTTTTAATTTTATTTCACCTGAAGAACTGAAGATGCCGATGGAATATAAACTGTACCTTGACAAACTGGGATTAAAATACTATGAACATTCAGACTTCACCGAAATAATAAAGGAAGCTGATATTATATATATGACCAGGGTTCAGAAAGAGCGCTTCAGCGATCCCATGGAATATGAAAAGGTCAAAAACGTCTATGTTCTCCGCCAGAAGATGCTGTCCGGGACCAAAGAGAATATGAAAATCCTCCACCCCCTGCCAAGGGTTAATGAGATACATACTGATGTGGACTTTGATCCTAAATCCTATTATTTCCAGCAGGCTCTCAACGGTGTATATACCCGTGAGGCGATAATTACCCGCCTGCTAAACCTGAAATAAAACCTTGCTACCATGAAAGAACCAAAACAGTTAAGTGTAAGTGCAATTGAGAACGGAACAGTAATCGACCATATACCGGCATCAAACCTTTTCAAAGTAATAAATATACTGGGGCTCGACAAGATCAATAACCAGATAACCTTCGGGACTAACCTTGAAAGTAAAAAGCTTGGTCAGAAAGCCATTATTAAACTCTCGGAGATATTTTTTGAGGAGGATGATATCAACCGTATAGCACTTGTGGCACCAGAAGCCAAACTAAATATCATCAGGGGATACGAAGTTGTTGAGAAGAGCGTGGTCAGGGTACCCGACCAGATAATAGGTATAGTGAGATGCGTGAATCCCAAATGCATTACAAACTACGAAAAAGTTACAACAAGATTCAGCGTTTTAACCAGTAAAAATGTTGTGTTAAAATGCCATTATTGTGAAAAGATAACTGACCAGGAGCACATGATTATATTGTAATGACAGGTGCAAGTGGCATTAACGGATCCTGTCGTACGACTTAACCAGCAGTTCATCCTTTAGTATATTCCTGAAAGCCAGGTAACCACATATGGCCCCTGCAATGGGAAAAATAAGTTTGATATTGAAAATCATCTCGGCATCAAGCTTTTTACCGGCATAAAATATGTAAAATAACATCAGCAGGAAGGAGCCTATTAGTAAGAGTGTTGAAAAAACGCATACCCTCATCTGTAATTTCCGGCGGCGGAAAAGAAATATGGCAAGGATGAATAGCACAGGTACAGCTATCATAATTATGGTAAGCGGAAGGCTCTTTTCTACAGCCTCCCCCAATACCCCATTATCAATGGCGAAAATACCCCTGTAATTAAGCTCATAAGTTTCATTGGCTGACTTCACCAGCCTCACTACAGGTCCCTGTAACAGGAATCCTGATAAGGCAGCGGCAATAGCAAGGTATAGGGTCTGTATTCTCTGTATCATATCCTGCAGGATTTTATTCCATACAAAATTACTTTCTTTTTTGGAAATACATCCAATCGAGGTAATACAATATTTTAAGAGACAAACTGTTTGTTGATCCCTTGCCAAACATATGTTTCAGATTATCCTCAAAATCATAGTATATCTCTTCTGAATCAGCATATATCGAATTTTTCCAGACCAGCGACATCTCGCTTCCCGGGGCAAACCTCCATGTGTAAACCATGTCAATATTGAAAGCATTGTAATTATAATCATGGTTATCATCATACACTACTGTTGAAAGAGAGCCATCATTCTGCAGCAGAAAATAGTCGCCGGTGTAATCAGCCCTGGACCAGTAGTGCCGCATCCTGAAAGTAATATACATATCGGCCATAAAAATATACTCCATATTCAAGGTTGTTGATATGGTGGAATTATCCCTCAGGCCAAAAAAGATATCCTCATTCTCAGTTGAAACAAAGCCTACATCATTGACATTCTTTTCATATGACACGTTCAGGCCTGTAACAGCCCTGGATGAAAGTTTAATTTCAGGCTCGGCTGAAAATGAGTAAGTGTACTGGTTTCTCCCGGAATAAATCCTTGTTGCTGACATTGAAAAATCAAAATATAACTGTTTACTCTTGTCGGTATCAAATTTCACAAAAGCCATCAATTCCTCCGGCCGGTGATAATAACGCCCAGGCACCCTCGGCTCGTAATAATCATCCTCTCCCACCGGCTTATATTCTGATCTTATCATGAGAGACCAGTAATTATCCCAAAGAAACATGGAGTTATAGCTGATTGAAGTCCCGGTATAAACCCTTGGACTGTATAACTGTTTATAATTAAATGATATGCTGTTCCTTGTTGTATACAGCTTCCAGAAAGGCTGGAAGGTATTATATGAAAATTCTATCGAATTATTGAACTCATTGTTTCTCCTGAGGTAGCCCATGTCATTGGGATCATAGGTGTCTGACAGGGCTGAAAGTGAATATGTGACCCTGAAGCGTCCACCTGTCTTACCTCCCTTCAGCTCATAGGAATGTCCGAATTTATTATCTGTGTTCAGATGATATTTCTGGCTCAGTGTTGCCCTTGCTGATACTGAATATTTCTTATCAGCATTCTGGATCTTAAACTCTGCACCTGTCACGTTTGCTGTATATTTTTCCTCGTTATCATCCCAGGGTTGCCATACATTTGTATTCATCAGACTTACAAAAGAGCCGTTTTTGAGTGTCTGATCAAGAACCAACATGTTATAATTTGTTAAAGGGGCGGTTGTTACCTTCCTTTCGCTCCCGCTGACGGTATCCGTGAGGGTGGCATGCATGGGCCTGGTAATGGCATTGAAAAAGCCTATTCCCAGTCCTGACTTGGTACGCCCTGATATCTTACTGGCATTCAGCAATGCTGATTCCCTTGGGTTAGAGCTGACCACCTCGTTATTCAGCAGGCTGTCAGCTGCACTGTCATGATACCTGGGAACAGAACCAATACGCCTGGAGTAGAATATATCTCCGCGATTGAAGAGCTCCGTACCTTCCATAAAAAAAGGTCGCCTTTCATTGTATTTCACCTCGTAAGGAGTCAGATTAAGCACGACATCGTCTGACTGTACCTGTCCAAAGTCGGGTATCAACGTAGCATCGAGTGTAAAACTTTCATTTATACCGTATTTTATGTCGACACCTCCGCTTGCAGTGTATTCGGGTTTATGGGCATTGTATTTTTCAATATAACCTGATACGTAAGGTGTAAAGCTGAGGCGAACGGGAGGTACAATATCAGACAGGTGGGTTACCTGGCCCAGGTGATTGAAATTGGATCCTGCTTCCCTGTCCACATAATTCCATGAAGACACTTCACGGTAACGTCTTACCTCGCGCCAGAAATTGACTCCCCAGGTCTGAACCGGGTTTGAAGGAAAACGCAGTGCTGAATAAGGTATCTTAAGCTCGGCAACCCATCCTGAGTCTGTTATCCTGACACTGCTGTACCATACGGCATCCCAGCTGGAGTCACCGCGACCCCATTCCCGGCCTTCCGATGATCTTGCCTTTAGATCAGCCTGAACGCCC
>JAZBOI010000086.1:0-8686 GCA_036351095.1 Bacteroidales bacterium
CCGAAGAACCTGGATGATGAAGTATTTCAAAAATTTTATTGAGAAAGATTTTATTTTAAGCTCCCGATGACTATATTAGCAACAAATAGGGCAAATGAAGCAGCTTGTAATTGAGGCAACAAAGACTTCCCCCGAAATAGTCCTTAAAGCATCAGGGACCCTGAGATTCAAGGGGCGCTCAATCCATGAGAATACACAGGATTTTTTTGATTCAGTGATAAAATGGATAGATGAATATATAAATGACCCTGCTGATACTACATTCGTTGATATTCAACTGGAGTATTTTAACAGTGCCACGGCAAAGTATATTGTTATTATGCTGCAAAGGCTCAAGGAAGTAATGCTTAAGGATAAGAAGTATTACGTTAACTGGTTCTACGAAGAAGGCGATGAGGATATACTTGAAAGGGGTGAGTATTTTTCATCGGTGCTGGACATGGATTTTAATTTTGTGGAAATGACCTGAATAACTAATAGGTCAGCTTCCTGCTTTCTTCCCTTCCCCTTCCTTTCATCAGCAGATAATTTTCATATACTTCTACCAGTGCCCATGAGTTAGTATTGGCCGTTTCAACCATGGCCTTTAAAGTAACAAAATGTATATCATTGTAATACCCATAGTCTCCCTCATGGTTGTGTCCGCAGAACCATGCAATAATATTGTCATAAGCTGAAACTATCTCAAGCATTTCCTCCCTGTTGTATATATTGTGAGCTCCTTCAGGCGCAAGAGGGTGGTGCGAGAAAATAAAAACACCCTGGCCCATCTCTCTGGCTTCTGCAAGCTCAGATTTAAACCAGCTGATCTGCTTCCTGCCAATTGCTCCGTTCCAGTCGAAAGCATTTTTTTGTCCTTCTCGCTGAAGCCTGGCAAGCATGGCACCAGCTTTAAACCTCGACCGTAATGAGCCTGAATAAGTGCTTATATCGCATGAATTGAGGGCAATGAACCTGAAACCGCCCTTCGAGAAGCTGTAGTAGCCATCTTCACCTGCCAGCATACGGGTCACTCTTTTCTTATACCTCTGCCTGACACTGTAATCATGGTTGCCCGGAAGATGAAAAATAGCCCTTTTGCTTTTTCTCATCAACTCCAGTACGGGCCCAAAAGACCTGAAATCCCTTTCAATAAGGTCGCCCATGTTAATGATGAATTCAGCCTCACTATTGTTGAAATCATCGATCGCTTCAGTGAGCTTGTTAAGTGAATGGCTGAAATACCTTGTTCCGTGACTCTCACAATCGCAATACTGGATATCGGCAATCAGTCCGAAAGTCAGGATTGCGGTGCTGTCTTGTTTCTCCTTTGTCATATTCATGGGACCTGCAGCCTGGGTGGCTGTAAAAATGCTGAAAAATAAAACAAAAACCCTTATCATCTAAAGCTTCCTGGATTATGTTTAAAGATAAGGATTATTTATTCTCATACAGCAGGATTACCGGTCTTACCCATGAAAACAATGCTGTTTGTACTTGTCTCCCTTATTATGTAAACAAAGGGTTTATCCAGTTTTATTTCCAGCGGTCCGGCGGGCACTGACGTGAATACTATCTCTACCACGGTTGCCGCAGCTGCTTCCGTACCCTCTTCGTTGGTTTCAATAAAGGTCTGGTGCAGTACCTTGCTGATAAAAAGATCCTGTTCCGCAATATTCGAAAAATCAGCATCATAGGGTGAAAATGCTATTCCCATGCCCATAGCACTGAGTATGTCGTTCAGTGTCACTTTGTATTCATAGCTGAACCTTGGCATGTACAGGTCGATGCTGGTCTCATACATATCATCAATCCAGCTATTCCAGTCTTCAGCATTAAGCATTGAAATTATGTCAGGGCTGGTATAGCCATCTTTCGGCAGTAAAATATCCATTACATAATTGCCCTGGCCATATGGCAATTCCAGCATCATGAATCCGGCTTGTGAATTTATTTTCACATTAAGCTCCTGGTTCATCATCGGCACATTTACCTCCGGGCCGTCCTCTGGATAAAAGGGCATGTCACTGGTATTGGCCTCGTCAAATTCATACTTCCACTTACCGTTAAAATAAATGGCATTAATGAGCAGCATGGCAATATCAGGCGACAGGGGGGGTGTTATCATTTCCCTGATCTTTCCGTGAGTGTTGTCCTCAATCCAACCGTTTATTACATCAACAATTCCCGGGTCATTTACCGAGAAATCGTGGGCTTCTGCCTCGAAGTATTCCATCAGTGTTTCAATAAAGGCCTGCTTAACTCTTAATCTTTCTTCAACCCATACCGAATTGGCTATCTCCATCAGCACCCGTTTATCCACTTCCATGAGTTTTTCTGTCAGATCGTGGTATGAATTATTTATTTCATCAAGGCTGATATTGTAATACCTCAGCGCTTTCATCATCGAATCACGCGTTGCCCCGTCAGCACCGTTCATGGTCATTGCCAGTGCATATGAAATACTTAAGGGTGAGATCATTACATTCTCTGCATCACTGCTTTCCTGCATTACAAGCCTGAAAATGTCAAAGCCAAAAGTGTTGTCAGCCTCGACAAGTTCCATCTGTGTCTCCGTTAGGACAATGGGTTGTGGTTCGTCAGGAAAGTCGTTCGTACTGTTTTTCTCACATGAACACAAGGGGAAAATAAGAAAAACTATAATTAGGAAATGCCGTATCATTCTGGTTTATTTTTTGGTTTAGTCTGGTTTACAGGCCGCAAAAAATATGCCATGTATCTTTTCTTATTCAAAGAACTTTTCCTTACCGGGATAGCCGAATTTGCGTTTTGCTACATCTTCAGGGTAAGTAAAGAATAAAGTCTCCGATTCAGCACATATTTTTCCACTGCCATCGGAAAGCTCGCATTTGAGAGTAACGTAGCTTCCTTCAGTTTTCACTATCCTGGCTCTAAGCAGTATTTTTCCCTTATTCATAAAAACCGGCTTCAGGTATTTTACCTTTAGTTCGGAGGTAACTCCGGCTGTACCGGTTTTAACCGTAACACACCATGCAGCAACTTCGTCAAGCATGGTAGCAATAATACCGCCGTGAAGAACATTGATATAGCCCTGGTAGTATTCTTCCGGTTCCCATTCTGCCTCGACATGATCGTCAACTTCTTCAAATTCCAGCTTTAGCCCGATGGGATTGGAAGTGCTGCAGCCAAAGCACTTGTTTATCTGAGGATTGTATGGGTTTATGACTTTTCTTCTCATACAGCTACTATGTTTTTAAGTTTCCAATAATCAAATAGTTATTTTTTTTGCTTCCAGTGATTATGGTAAAGAAATGCCAGCGATGTGCCAAGGAACAGGAGCCCTATAAACATTAAAAACAGGAAACCTGCAAGGGTTGGTTTTTCAAAACCCAGGTCAACCATATTAAGCCTGTAGATATAGCCGTATATGGCCATGCCTATTATTAAAAGGGCAAAAATGACACCTATGTAAAATCTTGTTTTGTCAAGTATCCTGGTTGATTTATAAAGATCCGAGTTTACAAACTTGCTATAGCGTTTCCTTGCATGGGCACTGGCCGTACGCCGTGCCTTCTCTTTCCTGTAACTTTCCCACTTCCTTACAAAATCACCCTCCTCCTGTATTGCCGGGTCAGGTCTTTTATGCAGGGCTGTCAGGAACTGGTAAGCCTCGGTGGCCTCGATGAACAGTTCAGCTGCTGAAGGGGACTTATTAAGGTCAGGGTGGTAGTTGCGGGCACATTTTCTGTATGCCTTCCTTATATCATCCATATTGGCCCCCGGCTCAAGGCCAAGCATCCTGTAATATTTGGCTATCTGGTTCAAAGTATTGTCATGTGCTGCAAAAATAGCTTTTTACAGGAGATTATACCCGCTATGATCTATTAATTAAGAAACATAAACCGGCTTTCAATGCTTAATGGTGTAATAAGTTTGCAGATTAATCATTGTATTAAACTGACTTTTTATAATTTTGCAGCTTAATTCCAATTATATTTTACCATAGGGATGGAGTGGAATAATATTTATCTTGCTTTTGGGCTTACCCTGTTTGCCGGACTGGCAACGGCCATTGGAGGAGGGATAGCTTTTTTTGCAAAGAGAACAAACACTACATTCCTTTCCTATTCCCTTGGTTTCTCGGCAGGCGTAATGATCTACATATCCTTTACCGAGATACTTGGTGAAGCAAGCACTATCATAGGCGCGCATTATGGTGAGAGTACTTCAGCATGGCTTACTTTCCTGTTCTTCATCGGGGGAGTTTTTCTGACTGCTTTGATAGACAAAATGGTGCCCTCACGGGAAAATCCCCATGAGATGAGAAGCCTGGAACAGATGGATAACGGCATGCCCTGCCGGGGCAAAAGGTTGCTGCGTGTTGGTATATTCACGGCAGTGGCAATTGCCATCCATAATTTTCCGGAGGGTATAGCAACATTTATGGCAGGTGTGTCAGATATAACAGTGGGAATAAGTATAGCCCTTGCCATCGCAATACATAATATTCCGGAGGGCATAGCTGTCTCCGTGCCGGTATATTATGCTACGGGTTCAAGGAAAAAAGCTTTCTGGTGGGCTGCTCTCTCCGGTTTGTCTGAACCACTGGGCGCATTGTTTGGTTACTTTATCCTTTCCTTTTTCAGTAGCCAGATAGTCCTGGGTTATGTCTTTGCCATTGTTGCAGGCATAATGATATATATATCTTTTGATGAGTTGCTGCCTGCAGCCCATAAGTATGGTAAGCACCATACTACAATTTATGGACTCATAAGCGGGATTATAGTTATAGGTATAAGCCTCATGCTCTTATGATCCCGGTCTTTAATGGATCCATCCTGTCATCTGAAGATTAAACATTATCCAACTACCCGCAAAGCCGGCTTATATATTATCCTCCTTTTCCGCCCAGGCATTAAGCCCGTTAAATTATTTGCGGTTCAGGGAACTAAATGACAGATATCAGTTATTTCCTGTATTTCCCTTATTAATTTTCGCACCTGTTTAATAAATGAATAAGCTATGCAGAAGATAGAAAAACATCCGATCCTTGATGTGCCCGAAAAGCAAAAGGTAAGATTTAAATATAATGGTGAGATAATAGAGGCTGAAAAGGATTTTACGATTGCAGCAGCATTGCACCAGGCCGGTTACCCGGTTCATAGCTACAGCCTGGAACACAGGAAGCGAAGCCTTGAATGTGGAATAGGAAAGTGCGGGGCATGTGAAATGCTTGTTGATGGTGTGATAAGAAGAATATGTATTAGCAAGGTAAACGGTGTTAAAGAGGTAAAAAAGATTCCTCATGACTACAGGCCCGATGTATTGAAAATTGAAAGGGATAAAGCACTTAAAGTGTACGGTACAGACGTGGTTATCATAGGGGCCGGACCGGCAGGGCTGGCAGCCAGGGAAGTATTGAATCAACACGGGGTAAGGAATATTGTCATTGACAATAACGACCATATAGGCGGCCAGTTTCTTATGCAGACACACCAGTTTTTCTTTTTTGAAAAAGAAAAGAAATTTGGTGGCATGAGGGGTTTCGATATAGCACGTCACCTGGCAGGCGACGATCACGGTGGAATATTCCTTAATTCAACGGTCTGGGATATACTCGAGGGACAAAGACTGGCAGTTAAAAATATCTCAACGGAAGAAATATATTATATTGATGCGGCCTACCTGATAATTGCGACGGGTGCAGTGCCCTTTATGCCTCCCTTTGAAAATGACGATGTCCCGGGTGTGTATACGGCAGCTGTTGTACAGAAAATGATGAACCAGGAATTTACCCTGCTGGGAAAGAATGTCCTCACTGTTGGAGCAGGTAATATTGGCTATCTTACTTCATACCAGCTCGTACAGGCAGGAGCAAGGGTAAAGGCGATTATAGAAGCCATGCCCGCTGAAGGGGGATTCCCCGTCCAGGCAAACAGGGTGAGACGGCTGGGGATACCGGTGCTCACTTCAACAATACTTGTTAAAGCTATACCCAATGATAACTATGATGGTATAAAGGGAGCAGTGCTTGCCGATGCCCTCAACTTTGAGCCGGTACCCGGTACTGAAAGAGTAATGGATGGTATTGATGCAATAAATATCTGTACAGGGCTTATCCCGGATGATGCATTGCTCATAAAAGGAAGGGAAGTGTTTGGAAGAAGATGCCTCGGTGCAGGTGATGCCATAAGGATAGGAGAGGGTACAAGTGCAGTACTGAGAGGCAAGCAGGTGGCTTACGAGATACTGGAGGAAGCCGCTAATAAATATGATTACAGGGAATATCTCAGGATTTCCAAGGAATATATTGACTCACAGCAGGAGCCGCTCAGAATTATTGATGAACCATTTATGCCATCAAAGGAAAGGATGCAGGAGAAGCCTTTTGTGCTGATAGACTGCCTCTATGGCTTTGCCTGTAATCCATGCGCCTTTGCATGCCCCCATGATGCAATTACAAAATCGTCCACAAGTACCGTTCCGCAGATAGATTTTGATAAATGCATAGGCTGTATGCAATGTGTTTACCAGTGTCCGGGACTCGCAATATTCGGTTATAACCTTAAAAAAGACTGGCTCTTCCTGCCACTGGAATATGAGGCTGAAGAAAAGTCTGAAGTCTACCTGGTTGATAATGAAGGACAAAAATTAGGTGAAGGTCTTATTGAAAAGATACTGGAAAAACCGAATAAGACAAATGTTGCCAGGGTAAAGGCTTATGATATTCATGGTGAACAACTTACCCGTGTCAGGGGCTTCATCATGAAAGACCTCTATCCCCCGGAAATAAGCTATAAGGATACTGCTGACAAATACCGGGGCGACCAGTACATATGCCATTGCGATGATGTTAAGCTGAATGATATACTGAATATCATAGGCGACAGAAAATTTATTTCAATAGATGAAATAAAGCATACAACAAGGCTCGGCATGGGTGCATGCAGGGGAAAAAGATGTATTAAGAGACTAAAAACTGTCCTGCCCAAATACGATATATCCCTTGTGGGTGATGCCACACCCCGTGGCCCCCTGTCAAACCAGGTTGGAATGGGTGAAATGGCCCCACGCAATGTCCATGAGAAAATTATTACACAGCACAACGGTCAGCCGCGTAAGACAGTTAAAACCGGGTGCCTCGTAGCCGGTGGCGGGATAGGGGGCTCAGCCCTGTTCAGGTACCTGTCGGAGGAGGGACTCAATCCTGTGCTTATTAACTACGGACGGGGCGCTTCATGGAGAAATATTGCAGGCGGTCGACCAAATTTCAGCATCCCGGAACTTTCTGAAATTGCTAACAATAATTTGCAGATATTCAAGGAATTGCAGGATATACAGAACATCGATTTTCTTCCAATAAAGTATGTTACCTTTGCTCATGATGAACAGCTGATGAAGGATCTTGAGGCTTCCGTGGCATGGTCGGATGCCCGGATGATCTCCCCGGCCGATTTCCGCAGGGAAGTATCTCCCAATTTTAATCCCGGCCTGGATAAATACATGGCTGCCCTTGTAACGGATAATTGCTGGCAGGCAACACCGGGCAGGGTCATCGACCTTATTCGGAAGATAGGTATTGCCCATGGTGGCAGTGTTCTGGAAGATTGTGAATTGATCGACGTTGACAGGCAGGGTGATGAATACAGGCTTATCGTGCGTGATCATAATAATGAATTTATCGAATATCATACTGAACTTTTCATCAATGCCCTGGGTCCCGAAGGAGCAAAATTTGCTTCGATGCTCGGACTGGAAACAGGTATTTACCCTGTTAAACACCAGGCTTTCATTACCAGGCGCCTGCCCATGATTGGCATAAACGGAAGTCCTCTCTCAATGCTGATCGACAGGAGAAGATACAGGGGTTTCACTGCTGTTTACGGACAACAGCTGGCCGAGACAGGCCAGATAATTGGTTGTGCCTCGCCGATGGTCGAGCCCGGGGAAACAGGGAAAAACCTGAAAATCAACTCCCGTGATTTTCTTGAAATCGTAAGCGAGGTCTTTGTCGACTGGCTGCCATGTTTGTCGTCGGTCGGATTCCAGGCAGTCTGGGCCGGATACTATGTCGAGCCAAGGATGTTTGTCGATCCTGATAATGGATTATTCATTGGCTTAAGGGGTCAGGGCTTCATGCTGGGTCAATACCTTGCCAGGATGTATGTTGACAAACTGATGGGCAAGGAGGTGCCTGAATATTTCACAAGGCTCACAATAGAGGGCGACGGATTGCTGGAGAAAGCTTTTAAATAAAGCTTACACTATACCGGCAAAACCCATAAAGGCCATAGCCAGCAGCCCGGCAACAATAAATGCGATGGGAACACCTCTCATGGGGCCTGGAACATCAGCCAGCTCGAGGTGCTCACGCAGCCCTGAAAAAAGTATGAGGGCAAGCCCGAAACCGATGGCATTGGCTATCGCAAATACAATACTTTCCATAAGGTTCAGATCCTGCTGACCGGCCATGATGGCCACACCGAGCACAGCACAGTTGGTTGTGATAAGAGGAAGAAAAATGCCCAGGGCCTGGTAGAGAGAGGGACTTACTTTCTTCAGTATTATCTCTACAAGCTGTACCAGCGTGGCGATCACCAGGATGAAGGTGATGGTCTGCATGAAAGTGATACCGAATGGTAAAAGGATAAAGTTCTGTATAAGGTAGGTGACCAGCGTGGCTATGGTCATCACAAACAATACTGCTCCTGACATGCCAACAGCA
>JAZBOI010000087.1:0-3438 GCA_036351095.1 Bacteroidales bacterium
CATCAAACCTGATAACCTACCTTTTGAAAGGTGATGTTGCCCTGTCTATCTCCCTGACTTCCATAAACAGCATACTCATATTATTTACCATTCCGGCTTTTGTTTTGCTTGGCACAAATCTTTTCATGGAAGAGGAAGCGGTAGTGTCAATGCCCTTTTTGCCAACCATACTCAAGATATTCCTGATGATATTACTGCCAACGGCAATAGGTATACTTATCAGGCACAGGTTTCCAAAGAAAGCAGCTGTGGTGGAGAAGTATATGAAATACATTACCACCATACTACTTGCCGTTGTTTATCTCTTTGTAATCGTAACAAACAACAATGAAAGCGAGCACCCCATGCGCCTTTATCTTCGTATTGCCCCGCTGGTATTTCTACTCAATGTGATTGGTATGAGTTCGGGGTATTACCTGGGACGCTGGCTCAGGTTCAGGAAACCAAAACTGGTCACACTCTCAGTTGAAGTCGGTATACAGAACAGTGCACTGGCTATAACCATTGCCAGCAGCCCTGTCTTTCTCAATGATACAAGCATGGCTCTCCCGGCGGTAATCTACGGGATGTTCACATTTTTCAATGCAATACTCTTCGGCATGATCATCAACCGCTGGCACAATATAAAGGGAAGGATTAAATATATCCAGTAAGCCCTCCCGGCGTGCTTTATCATTTCAATTCCACTTCCACTGATTTACTCCCTGCTTTCCTTGATTCATATTCAATCACAGCCTTTCCCTTTCCGCTAACCAGGAACTGGTATTCAAGCTTGTCGAAACCGGGAACCTGGCAGAAATGTATATTGGGCTTATGCTTTTTGTATTCCACCACGTTATTATAGGGATCAGTAAGCTTGCCCCCGCTTATCACCGAGCCGGATTTGCAGGAGATGCGGAGCTGGTCTTTTGGATATAGCTTATTATCTACACTGCTGTAAAGCATTGATGCCATTGCTCCTTTGTTGTGCAGTCTTACCCTTATCCTGTAAAGGTCTTTGTCGATCTTTTTGGTCTCAAACACCTCGAGGCTCACATCAGGTGTCTGCTGTGCCGCGAATATCACGGCGGAAGCATTCCTGTGTACCAGGTCAGTAAGCATGAAAGGGTGGGGGAGCCTTGAACTCATCTTTGACCATCCCCCGATCTCTATTTCACCGTAAACCGGGTGATCATAAGCTTCCCATTCGTGGTACAGTTCACCCTGGGTAACATGATCATTATATTTCAAACGCTCGCGGCTTTGCTCATTGCTGCTTTCAAAGAGGCTCTGCCCTTCACTTTTACGGAACAGTGTGCCGTCATATGTTTCAGTTTCCACCTGGAAGAGTTCACCCACAAATGAGTATGTACCTATTATATTGTCACAAAAGTCAGTAAAATCACCATAGGTGGCATACAGGTCTTTCCAGCTGATAAGGTACCTGTATCCCGGGACTATCTTTTCGGCATTTTTGCCCAGGTAATCATAAACCTGTATGTCGCCCGGGTGCAGTTCACCCTGTGTCTTGATTGACGGACCTCTGAGGAACATTCCACCATTGTTGTGAAAGGCAAATACCATTATTATATTGGGCCTGGCTATCATCCATTCTGCTATTGCTTTTAAGCCCGTACCCTGGAAGGGGTAGTACCCTGAGCCCTGCTGCACATATGGCGGTGCCCAGTTATATCCCCAGTTACGGTTGCCGTCGACATATCCCTCGGCATCTTCGTTTACCCTGCCATCCCCGTCATTATCTGTTCCTTCAGCACCGAGAAGGGTCCATTCACCCTTTTCACCCGGCTCAACAGCTATCATGAGCCTGGGATCTTCAGGATCGGTTTTCAGTTTGCCCAGGGGGTCCTTTTTTCTCATCTGGGTAATACTCCCGTCACCATTGAGGTCTTCCGGAAAGTCTTCATCAAAGAGGCCGTCGCGGTCATCATCCATGGCTATACGGATGCTACGGTTTGAACTTGGAGTATTGGGATCATTGAAAAAGTGATACCTGCCATCCACATTCACAACAGGTATGATATAAAACACATTGCGGTCGACTATCTCTTTAATATCATCGTTTTCAGAGTATTTTGTGAGAAGGCGGTTTGCAAGGTAAAGACATACTTCGCCTGCCTGTATCTCGTTGCCGTGAATATTTCCGTCGACATAAACCCCTGGCTTGGACAATTCAGTGCCCGTAGCAGGATTGTTTATTGTCAGTGCCCATATTATCCTTCCTTCTTCGCTTTTACCCACTTCTTCCATCCTGGTGAATTCAGGATAGGCACTGTTAAGAGCCTTCAGGGCCTCCGTTACCTCTTCATAGGTATAATATTGATCGAACCTCAGTGGCACGCTTATCTCCTGGGCCTGGCAAACAGTGCCCAGGAGTACTATGGTAATAAGGGAAAATATATTTATTTTTTTCATGACTATTCTCCTAATTTAATTTGTTTTGCATCATGACCGGCAGTTTTGGAATCCAGCTTTATATCCAGGGTGGTATTCTTACCGGCCCTGATTAACCATGTCTGCTTCACAGCCTGCTTCCCGTCCAGTTCATGAATGGGAGTGCGTTTCTTTCCTGAAAGAAATTCCAGTCCATCGCCCTCTATTGTAATTATGGCCGGGGCCGGTATTTTATTCCTTTTGCCCATCTGGGTACAGAAGGGGAGGAAGCCCCTGTTCTCCACCCATATCTCCAGGGCATAAATGCCGGCTCCCCTTTCCTTTGTTTTTACTTCATATATCACAAGCTCGGGCATCTTTTTTACCAGTTCAAAAACATAGGGTACGTGCAGCTTAAGCAGTGAATCCATCATCTCTGCCGGAGGATTAATGTCTGCATAGGGGGCAAAACCGCCTATCTCAACCTCACCCAGGTCGGGGTGACTGAAAGTCTTCCAGTCGACAAAGCCCGCACCTTCCAGCACCTGGTCGGAGAAAGCCAGCAGGGCCTGCTCGCCCGGATCTCCCTTTTTTGTGTCACCTGCAGGTTTTGGCATCTGTTTCATCATGCCTGCCATCTGTGCCGGGGTAACCTGTCCGCCCTTTATCATGGCTATAACCCTTTGCGCACTGAATTCTGCGGGAGCGCCACTTTCCTTTAGGAACTGGTTTATCTTTTCTTCTCCCAGGGCAATGAAATCGTCTGAACTCATTTTTTCAAGCGATTCAACTGTTATGCCGCTGGATTCCTTTTTCTCTTCCTGCTTTTTTGGAACGCCCCAGAGGTCCATTGAAAACACCGGAACACCAAGGTGATAATATGACCATAACTCAAAGGAACCGTCTTTTGCCGGGGCCGGGTCCATCCTTTCTGATTTGCCGGCCTTTTCTTCGAGGTATTTTTTATATTCCTCGCTGATGCTGTTGTAGAATACCAGGTCTTCCTGCATGGGATTAACCACAGCACCCAGCCCCAGGAAACTGGCTATCATGCTCTCATCCACCTCC
>JAZBOI010000088.1:0-2170 GCA_036351095.1 Bacteroidales bacterium
ACAGGATGCCCTTATAATCATGCTGGGACTAACTTATGACAAGTTCTATTTTGCCTATGCCTTTGACCTTGCACTGACTGATATCAGAAACTATAGTTACGGTTCACATGAACTGTCAGTAGCTGTTAAATTTGGAGAGAATGCCAGGAGATATCGCTGGTTGAACCAGTACTGATACAAGCGATAAGCTGCATATTATTCATGAATAAAATTTGTTTATTCCTGCTCTTAATTTTCATATGCTTTTCATCATGCGAGAAGAAAAGATATTTCGATGGTGAGATGCCAGGACTGGAATTTTCTGATGATACCATACATTTTGATACCGTTTTTACCAGTATTGGCACTGTAACAAGGGAATTGAGAATAAAAAACCCTTACCGGTCCTGGCTGAAGATTGACAGGATACAGCTTGCGGGAGGAGAGAATTCGCCTTTCAGGTTAAATGTGGATGGTGTGCCGGGGATCAGCTTCAGTATGGTCGAAATAGCCCCATCAGACAGCCTGTTTATTTTTATTGATGCCTTAATCGACCCTAACGACCTGGATAACCCTGTTTTAATAAATGATTCCATTGAGTTTGAAATAAGTGGTAATATACAGGATGTGAACCTTATCGCATGGGGTCAGGATATACACCTGCTGAACTCTGCCCTTATTGAAACGGAGACATGGACCGGGGCTAAGCCCTATGTAATCTATAATTCAATACTGGTTGACACAGGTCATGTATTAACCATAAATGAAGGTGCTGAAATACTCTTTCACAGGGGCTCAAGCATGTATGTGGCCGGCACTCTCCTTGTTGAGGGGAGCATTGACGAACCGGTGCTTTTTGCATCCGACAGGATTGAAACGCTGTACTCGGATATCCCCGGACAATGGCAGGGCCTCTATTTTATTAACGGGAGTTCAGGTAATCTTATTCGTAATGCGAGTATAAAAAATGCCGTTTCAGGTTTGCATGCAGGTAATCTGAATGCAGGTGATCCGCCACCGGAACTCGAACTGCAAAATCTTATCATTGCGCATATGACAGTAAGCGGACTTTCCTCACTCGGGTCCGTGATAAAGGCTGAGAATGTTCTTATATATCATTGCGGCTACTACTGTGCCTTTCTTGCAGCAGGTGGTGAATATAACTTTATTCACTGCACAATGGCAAACAGGTGGGATTATTCAAGTCGCATCAGCCCCGCACTCTACATAAGTGATTTTTATTATTATGATGATCGGGGATATACGGGAGAGCTGATTAAGGCAGGATTCTATAATTCTGTAATTACCGGCCGAAGGGAAGTGGAAATTAATATAGAAAGCAATAATGGTGGACAACTGAATGTTGAATTTGTCAATTGTCTTATTCAGAATACCGGCCTGTTTACTTATCCACTCGAGAACTGTATTTTAAACATTGATCCACTTTTTTTCAGCTGGAGTGAATACGATTTCCGGCCTGATACACTTTCGCCACTGATAAATGCAGGGTCATATTATTATGCGGATATGCTGCCCTATGATCTTCGGGGAAACAGCCGCCTGGAGGATGAAGGACCTGATATGGGAGCATATGAGAAACAGATCGGTGAGAATGCTGAAACAAAATAATTGCATAAGCATTCTGATTGCAGTCCTTGTCGTGATGATTGCAAATGCCCATATCCCGGGCAATAAGGCAGACAAACAAAGAGACGGCCTGCAGCTCATGTTCTATAATGCCGAAAATTTCTTCGATACCCTGGATAGTCCCCTGGATGACGATGAATTTCTGCCGGGTTCCGCGCGTAAATGGAATTCCTATAAATATTACCATAAGCTTAATAATATCTTCAGGGTAGTGGTGCTTTGCTCTGACGGTATGGAAACACCTGATATTATCGGTTTGTGCGAGATTGAAAACAGTGCCGTACTTCATGACCTGTGCGAAAAGACTTATCTGAAGCATGAGAAATATTCATACCTGGTTTCTGATGGAAAGGATGAAAGAGGGATAAATACAGCACTTATTTACAGGAGGGAAAAACTTGAATTATTATCTTCCGAATCATGGTGTCCGGTAGATTCTTCGGGTGAATATATGCTTACAAGGGCAATTCTTTACTGCAGCTTCAGGCATGGCAGGGATACACTTGATATTATCATCTGTCACTGGCCATCAAGAAGGGGAGGA
>JAZBOI010000089.1:0-2286 GCA_036351095.1 Bacteroidales bacterium
ACAAGGGTAATCAGCAGGGAAGCCAGCTTCTTCCGTCCCCTGAAAAAAGCGCTGAGCCATTCCAGAAGGGGAAAGAGCACTATGGCTATAATAAGTGACCACAGGAGAATATTGATAAAGGGCTGTACGATTTTATAGCAGAGAAATACAACCACAAACAAGCCCCCAAGCTTAAGTATCAGGTCGATGGAGATATTGAATATTCTCTTCTTTTCTTCCCTGGACGGGTCGTTGTTCTTATCCATTTAGTGTAGCAAATTATTCACCGAAGATAAATAAATGCATTAAATGAATAAAACATTTTTTGCATCTGTCTAATCCCTGGTACGTCCCGGCTGCCTCCTGTTTTTTCCCTCCCTGCCGGTGAGATTATCACCTATATCCTCCCTGGCTTTTTCAGCCAGTTTTTCCATTTCGGCAAGAATATCAGGGTGCTGTTCCTTTACGTCGTATCTTTCACCCGGGTCCCTTCGCAGGTTATAAAGGGCATATTCAGCCCTGCCCTGCGAATATGGTCCGGGGAAACCATCATTGCCCGGCAATACGTTTTCATAGGAACGGTGGTCATGTGGAAAGACCAGCTTCCATTGCCCCATGCGCACTGCTTCCAGGTTGTTACTGTGGTAGTAATAGTAGAATGTCTCCCTTGGTTTGGCATCTTTATCACCCCTGAGTATAGGTAGTATGCTTACGCCGTCAATTTTGTGACCCGGTAGTTGAGTCCCGGTGATCTCAGCTATTGTAGGCAGTATATCTATTGTGGAAGCCAGGCTGTTGCTGAGCTGTCCCGGAGTTATCACGGCCGGCCAGTGCATTATGCATGGTTCACGCACCCCGCCTTCCATACTTGTTCCCTTCCCTTCTTTCAGACCCCCCGTGGAGCCGGCATGGTTACCGTAATTCAGCCAGGGTCCGTTATCGCTTGTGAATATCAGCAGCGTATTTTCAAGCAGGTCATTTTCGTCAAGTGCCCTTACTATTTCTCCAAGCGACCAGTCTATTTCCATAATTACATCGCCGTAGAGTCCCTGCTCACTCTTGCCCCTGAACTTGTCCGAAACACCCAGTGGCACATGGGGCATTGAATGGGGCAGGTAGAGGAAAAAAGGCTCATCCCTGTGCTTCCCGATGAAGCTTACCGCTCTTTCAGTATACCTGGTGGTGAGCCTGTCCTGGTCATCCAGCCCTTCAAGGTATTCAATAAGCTCATTCCCCTCGATAAGAGGCAGGGGAGGGTAACCGGCCTTTCCCGGCCTGACTGAATTTTCGGTGATCGGCCCGCCGTCATAATCAACAGGCCACATATCATTGGAATAGGGTATGCCCAGGTACTCATCAAAGCCATGCTGCAGCGGCAGGAAGGGCTCCAGGTCGCCAAGATGCCACTTTCCGAAAACAGCAGTTGCATAGCCCTTCTGTTTAAGCAATTCAGCTATGGTCATTTCATCAGCATTGATACCTGTTTGTGAGCCCGGACCAAAAACCTGGGGCATATTCAGGCGGTTGGCATAGCATCCGGTAAGCAGTGCCGTCCGTGAGGCAGAGCATGCACCGTGGGCTGAAAGGAAATCTGTGAACCTCAAACCGTTGACGGCCAGCCTGTCAAGGTTGGGAGTCTCATATCCCGTGGCCCCGTAGCTGCCAATGTCGCCATAGCCCATATCATCGCAGAAAATAATCACAATGTTGGGACTGGTAATATCGGGTATATAGTCCTTGCAGGCATTCAGCACAAAGACAGGCAAAACACAGAGGATGATGTAAGAAAATCTCTTCATTACTGCATGGGTCTGGATTTACAGGTAAAACTAATCAAATAATATAACACAACATTTCAGAATTGCTTAAATATTCATAGATTTATAAAACGAAAAGTATTATCATCCTGCCTGAAGGCTAATATAAGATCCCTGCCTGATGCAGGCATTCAACACAGAGACAGGTAAAACAAAAAGAAATAAACCATAGAAAAAAATGAACGAAAAATTTTCCATCAGTCCGGCCGGTGAAAAATTCCCCCTGCCGGGAGCAGAACATTACAAGAGTGAGTTTGAACAGATTAAGCAGCGTGTCAGCCTGGAACGTGACAAAGGCCGCGAGATAGTCGTTGTTATGGGAGTTGGCTTCGTGGGTGCCGTCATGGCTGCCATTGTTGCCGATACCGTCAACGA
This sequence comes from Bacteroidales bacterium, assembly GCA_036351095.1. Classification (GTDB taxonomy): domain Bacteria; phylum Bacteroidota; class Bacteroidia; order Bacteroidales; family VadinHA17; genus UBA9300. The sequence continues at coordinate 2,172 of JAZBOI010000089.1, forward strand.
AGATGGCGAGCCATCCAAGTTTGTTATAGGCATGCAGCGACCCAGTGTGCGCAGCTACTGGAAAATACCTATCCTTAACCGTGGCCTGTCGCCGGTAAAGGCTGAAGATCCTGAA
>JAZBOI010000090.1:0-3239 GCA_036351095.1 Bacteroidales bacterium
AGACACCTATGGCATCACAGTATACCAGGAACAGGTAATGCTGCTCTCCCAGGAACTTGCAGGCTTCTCCAAGGGCGAAGCCGACTCATTGCGTAAGGCCATGGGCAAGAAAAAGAAAGAGCTGATGGAAGCTCTCAAGGTGAAATTTTTCGAAGGATGCAGGCAGAGGGGTCATAAGGAAAAGATCATTGAGAGGGTGTGGACCGACTGGGAAGCATTTGCACAGTATGCATTCAATAAGTCACATTCAACATGTTATGCCTACCTGTCGTACCAGACTGCTTACCTCAAGGCAAATTACCCTGCAGAATTCATGGCAGCCGTACTGAGCCGCAACATAAACGATATAAAAAAACTCACAATCTTTATGGATGAGGCCAGGCGCATGGGTATAGAAGTGCTGGGGCCCGATGTGAACGAGAGTAATGTAAATTTCACGGTAAACAAAGACGGCAATATCAGGTTTGGCCTCGGGGCCATAAAAGGTGTGGGCACCGGTGCGGTCATCGGCCTGATAGAAGAAAGGGAAAATAATGGATTGTTCACCTCTGTCTATGACTTCATCGAAAGGATCAACCTCAATGCCCTGAACAAAAAAAGTATCGAGGCAATGGCCCTGGCAGGTGCTTTCGACCTCTTCAAAGAACTTAAGAGGGCACAGTATTTCGCTGAAGATAATAAAGGGCAGGTTTTTATCGAAAGCCTGATCAGGTATGGCAATATGCTCAAGAATGAGAACGGTAGCTCGCAGCAATCACTTTTTGGTGATGATGATGGTTTCGAGATTGTTAAACCCGCCCCTCCCGAAGCAGCCGAATGGCCTAAACTGGAAAAACTCAACCGGGAAAAGGAAGTTGTGGGCATCTTCCTCTCAGCCCACCCTCTCGATGATTACAGGCTGGAAATGAAAACATTCTGTAATATGCCGATCAGCAAGCTCCATAATATGAAGGATCTTATGGGGCAGGAAGTCATAATAGCAGGGATGGTTACCGAGGCCCGGAGCGGAACCAGCAAAAACGGTAAGCCTTTCGGTTCCTTTACCCTCCAGGACTATACCGATTCGTACAGGTTTATGCTCTTTGACAAGGACTATGTAAATAACAGTAAATTCTGCAATCCCGGTTACTTCCTCCTGGTGAAAGGTAAAGTGCAGAAAAGGATGTTCAGGGAAGACGAGCTGGAAGTAAAAATACAGAGTATACACCTGCTTACCAGTGTTAAGGAAGAACTGATAAAATCTTTTACCATTATCATCCCGGTAGACAGGTTAAACGATGAGCTTATAACTAAACTGAAACAGATGATATCCGGGCACAAGGGTAAAACGGAGCTTAAATTCATGGTGGCCGACCCTGTTCAGAAAATAAGTGTAGGACTCTTTTCACGTAGCTTCAGTCTTGATATAGGGAATGATCTGATAGACTATATAGAATCCGTTCCCGGTCTTGAATTTAAAGTAAATTAATTATATTTGCCATCGCTTTTATCCAAAATATAATTGACAAAAAACAATAACAATGGCTTTACAGGTAAATGACTCTAATTTCGAAGAAGTTGTTCTTCAATCAGATAAACCCGTTATGGTTGATTTCTGGGCAGAATGGTGCGGACCTTGCAGAATGATAGCTCCCTTTGTGGAAGAGATGTCAAAGGAATTTGAAGGCAGGGCTCTTGTAGTTAAATGCGATGTTGATGACAGCCCGGGTGTGGCCACTAAATTCGGGATACGCAACATACCCACGGTACTTTTCTTTAAGAACGGGGAAGTTGCCGATAAGCAGGTTGGTGCAGTACCGAAAACAAATTTTGTTTCAAAGCTGGAAGCCCTGATGGATTAGCTAAAGAACATTGAATAATCCAGGCCGTTCATACAGGAACGGCTTTTTTATTACAATTGCCATGAACATCTGCATTTTCGCTGCCTCGAGCAGTAAGATAGATAAAGTATACTCCGATGCTGCCTCCCTACTGGGCGAGCTTATTGCGTCACGCGGACATAATATTGTGTATGGCGGAGGTGGTATTGGCTTAATGGGCGCACTGGCTGATGCCGCCATGAAGAAAGGGGCAAAAATTACTGGTGTTATACCTGCCTTTATGCACGATAACGGATGGGGTCATGATGCCGTCGATGAAATAATCATTACCGAAGATATGGGGTCAAGGAAGAAAAAAATGTTCGGGATGTCTGAAGCAATAATTGCATTGCCGGGTGGTATAGGCACACTTGAGGAATTGACGGAGGCCATCACAATGAAACAGCTTGGCCTTTTCAGGGGTCCCCTGGTAATACTTAACACGCAGGGCTTCTATGCACAGCTTATCTCTTTTCTTGAAAGCCTTATCGAAAAGGATTTCATGAGGAAGATACATAAAAACATCTGGACGGTGGCAGATACCCCCCTGCAGGCTATTGATGCGATAAGCACATACAGTAACTGGCATGACGACCCGGTCAGTATAGCAAGGATATAGGTTTAGGGCACCCTTGTCCCTATAATCAGTATATCATCAATCTGGCTTCTTCCGCCCATCCAGTGTTCAAGTGTTTTCATCAATTCTTCTTTCTGCCCGGCCATTGATAGTGATGAAATTCGCAGCAGCTCGTTCTTGAGATTTAATACCTTGAATTTCTTACCTTCCGGTCCACCGAACTGATCGGAATAACCATCCGAGAAAAGGTAAAGCATATCCCCTGTCTGGATATCAACATCCACATTGGTGAATTTCCTGTCATTAGCTGTTGACATACCTATGGGGAACCTGTCGCCTTTAATTGTTATTATTTCTCCGTCCCTTGCAATAACAAGGGGATTATAGGCGCCTGCATACTGGAGCTTCCTGTGCTTCTTGTCATAGGCTATAAGCGCCAGGTCCATTCCATCGTTTATTACCTCATCGCCCCTCTGTATAAGCGACTTGGCCACTTCGAGGTTAAGCTGGTCAAGTATGGCAGCCGGCCTGGTTATACCATATTCCCTTACAATCTTGTTCAGTGAGTTGTGACCTATAATAGACATAAATGCACCCGGCACACCGTGGCCGGTGCAGTCGACAGCGGCAATAAATTGTATATCACCGTTATCATGCATCCAGTAGAAATCACCACTGACAATATCCTTGGGCAGGAAGAGCACGAAAGTGTCGTCAAAGCTTTCTTCCGGGGGCAGCATAGCCATCTGTATTCTCTCTGCATATCTTATGCTGGCCGTGATATCGCGGTTCTTTTCCTCTAT
>JAZBOI010000091.1:0-3410 GCA_036351095.1 Bacteroidales bacterium
GAAATCCTCCCACTCCCCCTGCAAGGATGAATAATATGATATATTGTCTCTTTCCCTTCTTCAAAAAGTCTTTAAGTCTTTTAAACATGCATCACAAATTTATTTATACTTATATTTAAACTGCTATTCTTTATGAACAAATAATTTCATAAAAAGATCAATAATATTACTGTTAATGCCCAAAGATTGGTTTTTAAATTTTATCTATGCTCCCGGGCAAGGGCAAAGATTAGGGAAAACGGGTTTACGAGCTCCCTCAGGTTAATGCACCCGCGTAATTAAATAAAACAATAAACTGCAGATATTATGGAATACATTGATGGCAAAGCAATAAAATCAGCTCTTCCATACTCCCGGTGGGTCGACCTCATTGAAGAAGCCTTTCTCCTGGATGGTGAGAAAGATTATATGATGCCGGAGCGCTCACATGTAAACTTCGATAACAATACCCTGCTCCTGATGCCATGCATAGCAAAAAAGTATTTCTCGACCAAAGTGGTTAGCCTCTACCCTCACAATCCCCGGGCAGGAAAAGCTGCATTGCAGGGTCTGATAATACTCAATGACAGGCAGGACGGAAAAGCGCTTGCAGTGCTTGACGGGCCAACGCTAACCGCCATGCGAACAGCAGCTGTCGGCAGCTTTGCAGTAAGACACCTCTCCCCTGCCGGGGCAAAACGATTGGGGATAGCGGGACTTGGCGTGCAGGGAATGCAGCAGGCGGTTTTTGCATGCTCGGAACGTGAAATTGACGAAGTGACCATATTTGATGAAAACAGGGATTTATATTCAAGCTTCACAAGCAGGTTCAATGAACAATATCCCGGTATCAAAGTAAGAAGTGCCGGGAACAGCCGGGAATTATGTGAAAATGCTGAAATAATCATCACTGCCACCAATGCCACCAGTCCGGTATTGCCTGACGATGAGAAACTTCTGAGAGACAAAACAATTATTGGCATAGGAAGCTATAAGGAAGAAATGAGAGAATTTCCCGATTCGCTGTATAAAATTGCCGGCTGTATATACCTCGACTCAATGCATGCGATAAAAGAAAGTGGTGACCTGATTTACCCTCTTAAGAAGGGCTTAATAAAGGAAACGGACCTTCTTTATGCAGGTGAGCTATTAAAAGGAGATAAACAGGAGGGTCCGTTAATGGTGTTCAAGTCTGTCGGCTCTGCCCTTTTTGACCTTCTGGGCGCAGTTCTGGTTTATGAAACTTTATATATGAGTTAAAAATTACGATATTCGTGATTTATTTTACCAGGTTTATATAAATAACTATCTGCACCCATATATGAAAGTACTCGTAACAGGAGCAAACGGGCTGCTCGGCTCTAATATTATAAGGGAACTTGAGAAAAGGGGACTGGAGGCCAGGGCTATGGTAAGGCCTAATGCACGACTGCTTTCACTTAAAGGATGCAAACCTGAATATTTTTTCGGAGACATTAGCAAATACGAAGACCTTGAAGCAGCCACCCGTGACTGTGATTATATTATACATACTGCTGCTGTCACCCGACAGACATTACCCGGACTGAAGGATTATCTCAAAGTAAATCTCGGAGGCACACAGAATGTCATTGATGCAGCTTTAAAGAATAAAATCAGGAAGCTTATTTATGTCAGCAGCACTAATTCCATAGGTTACGGCAATAAAGAGAATCCTGGAACAGAAGAAAAACCTGCCATGAAACCATATACTGAATCATATTATGCAATGAGCAAATTCATGGCTGAAAAAGAGGTACTGGAAGCGGTTGAAAAGAAAGGATTGAATGCCTTAATACTGAATCCTTCCTTTATGATAGGGCCCAATGATTCCAAACCCAGTTCAGGCAGCCTATTGCTGATAGGATATCGCAACAGGATGGTCTTCCTGACATCAGGGGGAAGAAATTTCGTCCCGGTTGAAGATGTGGCAACAGCTGCCTGTAATGCCCTGACAATGGGCAAAAAAGGCGAGAAATACCTTCTTACAAATGCGAACCTGACCTATAAGGAATTTTATGACATTGTTGATGATATTACGGGATTTAAACGCATCAAGATTATGTTACCTTCATTTCTGGTTAAGGGGGTGGGAATGCTGGGGTCACTGGCATCAAAATCTGGCAGGGATGTGCTGCTGAATTACAATAATGCCAAAATATTGACTGTTAGGAATTTTTATTCGGCTGACAAAGCCGTCACAGAGCTTGGTTTTCCGCAATCTGACATCCGTAGCGCAATTGGCAAGGCACTGCAATGGTTCAGGGACAATAATTACATAAAGAGATGATCCCGAAAAACCATGTCAGATGAAACGTCCATTAAAAAATCATTATTATTTAACAAGCGGAGAATGATTATTTTTAATGATAAGTTCCATGTGACCAATGAAATGAATAAAATATAATCACATGAAAATATCCTATGATTACTCCCTCAGGAACTTCAATACCTTTGGAATAGCTGTAAAAGCAAAAGAGTATATCAGGCTTGAGAGCATAAAGGAAGCAAAGGTTTTTTTCTCCGGTGGAGGTTCAGGCAGGGGAAAATGCCTTATACTGGGGGGTGGAAGCAATATACTATTTACAGGCGATTTCGATGGCACTATCATCCAGCCGGCTTTTAACAGTATAGAAATTATTAAGGCCGGCCCCTCTGCTGTGCATCTGTCTGCTGAGGCAGGTTTAAAATGGGACAGCCTTGTTGAGTGGGCTGTCAGGAATGAATTTGGGGGACTGGAGAACCTTTCTTACATACCCGGCAATGTGGGAGCGGCACCCATACAGAACATAGGGGCCTATGGAGTGGAGGTGGCCGAACACATAAAAGCCGTGCATACCCTTTCCCTGGACAGCGGGAAAGTGCATCATTTCACCCGCAAAGAATGTGAGTTCGGCTACAGGGACAGTATTTTCAAAAAAGAATTAAAAAACAAACACCTGATATACAAGGTTGAATTCACCCTGCACAGGCAGAATCAGACCTATAAACTCAGCTATGGCAATCTTGAAGAATCAGCCATGGAAGATGGTAGAATAACACTTGAAGGCATCAGGAATGCTGTAATCAGGACAAGAAAGGAAAAATTACCAGACCCTGATATTACAGGTAATGCAGGAAGCTTCTTCAAAAATCCCCTTGTTGAAAAGAGCAAATACGAGGAATTAGTAATGCACCACCCAGGCATGCCGTCATGGCAAACCGGCCCTGGCAAATACAAGATCCCTGCCGCATGGCTTATTGAAAAGGCCGGGTGGAAAGGGAAAAAATCAGGAAGGGCAGGTGTTCATGAAAAGCATGCCCTTATATTGATAAATCTTGGTGATGCCGAAGGCAGGGAAATACTTGAACTGAGTAATATGATTGCTGAATCGGTTTATTCAGGCTTCGGTATAAGCCTGGAAAAAGAAGTC
>JAZBOI010000092.1:0-2982 GCA_036351095.1 Bacteroidales bacterium
CCTTCATACCATCTCGTTGACGTATTTATGAGGTACAGGTTTGACCTGGGATCATATCGCGCCACGCTGGTGGGTAACATCAATAATCTCTTCGATACTGAATATGTTTCCGATGCCCGTGATGGTGCCTCACACTCATGGACGGATGCAGAAGTGTATTACGGATGGGGCCGCTCATGGTCGATCAGCCTGAAGATTAATTTCTAAACCTTAAGTGTGGGAACAATAAATTTTAAAATGGACAAGATGAAAAAGATAATATTTTACTTGATGGCAATTACCCTGATCATGGCGTCATGTGAACCAATGGCCGAAATATATGATGCTATGGAGGATATGGATACCGGATTTTCAGCCGAGTTTTCCTATACCCTGGGACCTGATGATTATGCTGCCATTGCAGATATGACCTCAAATGGTGATGCGGCTGATTTTATAGAGGATAACGAAGCTTTCAGCGAGGAATATCCTGCTTCACTTTACCTTCCTGCTTTTATTGAGGAACTCTACCCCGCCCTGAAGAAGAATTCAGTGGGTAAGGTGAGCTATAACTATTTCAATGGTTATCCTGAATACCTGGATAATTACTACCAGCCCGAAACATACTATGTGAGTGACGATGACTACAACTCAATGGGTGGTGATAACCAGACTTTCAAGACTTTTATTGGTAATGATAATCCGGCTGACTTTATACCCGGCTTCCTGGAAGCTGAATATCCCGATGCCACCGAAGACGATGTGGTACTGGCTCAGTATAAATATGCCGCTGAGATAAATGATCCCTCCATTGTTCATCCCCTGGAGTCAGGTGACCTGCAGATGATCGTTGATCATGTGGCAGACGATATCAATCCGGATTATGTAAGCAGTTACGGTGACAGTGAGATATATTACGGTGCCAGTGCCTATTATGGTAATTTTGATGCCCGTGTATCAGAGAGAATAATTGAAATAGTGGGTACTGATACCACCTGGGTTGCAGGATTTGAAGGACTGAACAATACAGAAAGGGAAGCACTGATTGATGAGCGCCTGCAGGAGGCTATTGTGTACTGGCTTGAACAGGCCTACCCGAACGCTGTACCTGAAATAGAAGGGCAGACAGTGTATTATAATATACAGTATGATACTTATGACGGAGCAGGACATACCTATTACGTGGTATATGAATGTACGGCTTCCGGATCACCGGCAAGCTTTGAGCTGGTTGCAGGACCTACAGAAGATTTCCTCGTCTATTCAAGCACCGTGAAGGAAGACAGGGGTGACTATTACCAGTTCGACGGCAGCGAATGGGAGCTGATGGAAGGAGTGTATTACCTGAGCTCGGCAGATTATGACAATATGGGAGCACCCGGCAGGTATAACAATTTCTCAAGCTCCGACAGGCCGGAAAACTACATACCACAACTTCTTGATGAGATGTATCCATATGCCCAGGAAGGTGAAAAAATGGCTGTGTCATATAAATATTACTCAGGTGGCACAAATGTAAGGGCAATGGAATTCATTTTCAGTAATGGCTGGCAGGCATATGACCCCTATACAGCCAGGCAGGACCAGTTTATTCATAACGGCAGCGAATGGGTCTTTGATCCTACCGTGATGTTTACCATGGGCAGCAGTGACTATATGACTATAGTAAATTATGTTAAGAACAATATCAGCAACGATTATATTGATTCATATGGTACTGCTGAATTCTATTCAGGGGCAAGTGCTTATTATGGTAATTTTGACATACGTAGCGGTAACTGGGAAGATTCAGTGTTCGGTACATGGGAAGAAGCTGTCGCCTTCACTATAGGAGAAGGACTCTTGCCAGCAAAATTCCCCGATGCCGTAACCCAGGTCAGTGGAATAGATGTGTTCTATATTGTTACCTTTGATACCTACAGCGGAGTTGACGGCAGGTACTCCATCAAATTCCAGGTAACAAAAGCAGGTCCCAATCCGGAATTTACACTTGTGGACGGGCCTACAGCCTTATAGATAATACAGGCATAAGTATAACAAAAAGAGACCGTCTCATAATAAGACCTGAGGCGGTTTCTTTTTTACCTTTTTATTACTGATCCGGGTAGGATACTGCCCGCTTTCCTGTTTAAAATATAGCCCTGTAAAGGGCCCCAAAAACAGGCCGGTCAGTGCCTGGCAAAAGCCCCTTATGGGAAAGGAGTGCATTATGATATAGCTCTGTGCAACAGTGTATTACACAATGAAGTTAATAAATAGGCCTGATTGTTAATAATTATGACTTGCTTCTCCTTGGGGCCTTTCTTATTTTAGCAAGACCGCTACGAGTTACTGTATTTAATTCGAACTGGCTAATATTCAAGTTAAATTCAAAAAATTGATCTGTCAATGGGAGAACTTTTTGTCGACAAACCCGCGCTTGCCTCGCAAAATGAAATGGAAGAAATGGAAAATGAATTGCCTCTGAAAGCTGAAAAAACTAAAACTGGTTCAGAACATGTTTCTCAAAAGGAAACCGGTGAAAAGATAACAGAAAGCAAAGACAGAGCAAAAATTTACAGCCACGACGAGGCAATAAAGGCATCAATAGAATATTTTAAGGGTGATGACCTGGCTGCCAGGGTATGGGCCAATAAATATGCCCTTAAAGATTCTTATGGCAGGCTCTATGAGAAGACTCCCGATGATATGCACCGCAGGCTGGCCAGGGAAATCCACCGCATAGAAAAAACATACCCTGGCCCGGTGAGCGAGGAAAAAATTTACGAGGCACTGAAAGAGTTCAGATATATTGTACCCCAGGGTGGACCGATGACGGGCATAGGCAATGACTTCCAGATAGCTTCCCTGTCGAACTGCTTCGTTATTGGTAATGACGGCGATTCTGATTCCTACGGTGGCATACTCAAGATAGACCAGGAACAGGTACAGCTTATGAAAAGAAGGGGTGGTGTGGGACATGACCTTTCACATATTCGTCCCCAGGGCTCACCGGTGCTTAAC
>JAZBOI010000093.1:0-4738 GCA_036351095.1 Bacteroidales bacterium
CATCAAATGTTGATATCTCATTTTTGCCCCAGTAATCCTTGAAATAGGTCTGTGCATTCACGAAGGTGGTATTGGGAACAGCTTCAGAAACCGGGTTTCCACTTGCGTCTGTGAGCTGGATAGTTCCGTCTGAATTAATGGTTCCATATACACCTTCAAGCTTTATACCACCACCTTCAGATACAGGTTCGCGGATATTAACACCGTTCTCATTAAGCACGGAAGTCTTTTGCAGCACACCGGCATAGGCACCAAACCAGTCAGTTACAGAGAATATCTTGCCTCCTTTACGGAAGTCAACTGTAAAACTGGCAGTAAGGTCTTTATACCTGAATGAATTGGTTATACCACCGAACCAGTCTGGATAAACATTACCCAGGTTGGTGCGTGAGTTTGACCTGTAATACAATCCGCTATTGGGATTTATCAGGTAACGGCCGTCATAATTCCAGTGTGAAATCTGTGTTTCAGCTTCATCATAATATACCGGGGTGGCATTCTCCCTGACCATAGCAAAACCCCACAGGATGCCGTATTCTTCACCCGGACGGGCATGAACCTGGGCATTCCATGATGCATCATATAAATACAGGTAATTCAGTGTCTCTTCCCCTGTTTCTTCATCAACAAGGAGTTCAATCACCTTATTCTCATTGGTTGCCCAGTTCAGGTTTATGTCCCAGTTGAAATTAGGTGTTTCAACGGGTGAGGCATATAACTGCAACTCAACACCCATATTCTGAAGGTTACCGGCATTTATTGTTTTAGAACTAAAGCCTGTGGTCCTTGAAATAGCAATACTCATGATCTGGTTAATGGTATTTTCCTTATACCAGGTTATGTCAAATCCCAACCTGTTGTTGAAAAACTTGAATTCACCACCAAACTCCAGTGATTGCTTATTTTGAGGTTTAAGACCCAGTGGAGGGATAGTACTTGTGTATCCCAGTGAGGGCTGACCGTTAAAGGGGTTCGATGAACCATAGACACCATCCAGCTCGTAAGCTCCGGCTGTACCGCCCACTTCTGCATAACTACCCCTGATTTTGGCGTAGGAAATTAAATTGGACTGAATGTCCAGTGCTTCCGTTATAACAGCGCCAAGAGACACTGAAGGATAAAAATATGAGTTATTATCTATCGGCAGTGTTGATGACCAGTCGTTTCGTCCTGTCAGGTCAAGGAATAAGTAATTCCTGAAACCAAGGTTCAGGGTTCCAAAAACAGACTGCAGTTCAGTGTGTGTTTCTGACAAACCTGTTGTGGCCTGCACAGCGGCATTACTTACTGCATACAGATCGGGAACAATAAGATCGGCAATACCTGTTGCATGGTACTGGTAATCATAGTGGTTGTATTCACCACCAAGAGTACCTGTCACATTGAAGTCAGTTCCAAAGTCCTTATTGAAAGCTAACATCGCATTGGCATTAAGCTCGTTCCTCCTCAATGATTGTGCACCATAGCCACCCAGGCGGTCACCGTTTGTACCATGGGCTGTCCTCTGGGCACGGTCTTCAACATACCAGTCATTTCCTGCCATAGCCCGGAATGCCAGCCAGTCAGTAATATCAAGGTTCACGTTAATGTTTCCAATGATCCTGTCCCTGTTTCTTGAATTGGTATTGTATTTCAGCAGCCAGAAAGGGTTATCGTGATAACTGTGGTTCCAGTTAACGGGATAGCCGGTAACCGGGTCAATCTCATCCATATTCTCCCTTAGGTAGGCTATATCAACCTGGCGCCCGAACCACTGTCCTATTGACTGCATGGGGTTACCCTGGCTGTATCCTCCTTCAACTATATTATCAGACCTGTTATTGATATAGGTAGCTCCTCCGGACACATTTAACCTGTCTGTAACATCCATCCCTGCATTAAGCTGAACAGTATTCTTCTTCAGGTCAGTGAAAGGTATTGTACCAACAATATCCTGGTTCGACAGTGAGAGCCGGAAATTTGATTGATCGTTTGCCCCGGCAAGTGCAAGGCTGACAGTTCTCTTATGCCCTGTCTGAAAGAAGTCATCGGAAATATTTTCCGGATGCGAAACCCATGGGGTGGCCTGGCGGATACCTGTCTCAGGATCATATGGGCTATCGAACTGGGGAATCATCAGACCTACATCAAGCGGAGGTCCCCATGATTCATCAACCCCGTCATTTAGCCCGCCATAGGCACCGTCAACATAGGAAAACTCGCCGTCAGCTCCCTGTCCATATTCATTCTGGTAGTCAGGCATAACCAGTACATTATCCCACATATTTGTTACGTTAAGGCTAACGCCCAGACCTTTACCGGCCCTTGATTTACCGCTCTTTGTTGTTATGAGCACGACACCGTTAATGGCCCGTGATCCATAAAGGGCAGCAGCATTGGCACCTTTCAGTACAGACATCGTCTCGATGTCGCTCGGGTTAATGTCCATGGCAGCATTACCATAGTCAAGTCCACCATATCCACCCGGTTGCGAATAAGAGTTACTTATAGGAACACCGTCAACAACAAAAAGTGGCTGGTTATTTGATCCGGCGGTCAGTGAGCTAAGGCCCCTGAGTATAATCCTTGATCCGGATGACACGCCACCATCGCCCATGGTAATCTGTACACCGGCGACTTTACCCTGAAGTGAGTTCACGATATTCGACTCCCTCGCCTTCATGATCTCCTCGCCGCTGACATCCTGTACAGAATAACCAAGTGCCTTTTTATCACGGGTAATACCGAGTGAGGTAACAATCACCTCGTCAATACCCAGAACATCAGGTTCCATGACAACGTCTATAGTAGTACGTCCACCTATTGTCTCTTCAACGGTTTTCATACCTACAAACGTAAAAATCAAAGTCCTGGAACTTTCCGGCACGGCAAGGGTGTATTTCCCGTCTACATCAGTTGTGGTACCAATAGTGGTACCCTGTGCAACTACCTGTACACCGGGAAGCGGCCCTTCACCCTCAACAGATGAGGTAACCGTACCATTAATTACCACTGTTTGTGCCATCAGGATTGAGAATCCCGTTAGTACAAACAATGAGAAAACCAGTGTTAGTTTCTTCATAAATTTAAGTTTTAGGTTCATAATACGATATCAAATGTAAGATATTTATTTCATATTCAAAAGATCATTAGCAGGTTTTATGCATATGTTAACAAAATTTTACCCCGGAGAGGGAAGGAAATAATATGTCAAGATGTAGTTAGTTAATACTTTAAGTGTACCGTATACATTTCCTAAAGATTTCAAAAATGTGAACTAAGATGCTTAATGGATGCCAATATTATGTTCTAAAGCATCATGAGGTTTATTAGGACTGATTGTTGTTTAAAGGGCAATATTTTTAGCTACATTTAAGCTGTATTTAAGCTGATATGACATGGTGATGAAAAACCTGGCCTTAATCCTTAATATACTGCTCACTACCACCTTAGTGGCTGGTGAAAAGCCGCAGGAAGGAACTTTTACCGAAGTACCTGAAGCCTGCCCCGCTCCTCAGTCAATGCAGTATACCTCAATTTTCCAATCAACCCGGGAGCCTTCAAGCCTCGGGAGGGAGCAGGATACAGCCAGGCTGAACCAGGTTTTATACAATGGAAAGATATGGCTTGGCATGTATTTCAATGTGTATGGAACAGAGTTCCTTATAGAGGATAAATGGTATAAGGCAGATATATCAGTCAATGGTATATATTTTGAAGATGTGGAAGTAAAATATGATATATACAATGATGATCTGCTTGCCAATTATTACAGTAAACGCATCATTATTCTAAATAAGGAGAATATTGAAGAATTTACCCTTTATACCGGCAACAGGGAGCTTTTATTCAGGAATGTGAAAGGCCGTTACGGGCTTGAGGGGTATTACCAGGTGATCTATGAGGGCAAAAGCAGGCTGTTGAAAAAATGGAAGAAGAAGAGGGCACAGTTCGTGATTGAAGCCAGGTATGATGAATTCCAGCCTGACGATGTATTGATACTTGTTAAAAACGAAACAGCATACCAGGTGAAAAACAGGAGAAAGCTCCTTAAAGTCATGGATGATAATAAACGGGAAATAAGAATTTTCATGAGGAGGGAAAACATTCATCCTGATTTCAAAAACCCTGAGAGCATTATCCCTGTGCTTGAATATTATGATTCACTCTGAAAAGGCCTGTTGATATGAAGAAATGGATAATATTAGCCCTGGCATTTGCATTATTTAGTGTGAAAACATTTCCCCAGGCGGGTGAAATTAAACTTACGGGTGATTTTAAAGGGATGCCATTCGACCGCTTTGCCGAAGTCATAAGTGAGAAACACGATATAAGGTTTTTCTATAAGCCCTCATGGTCGGAAGGAATAACAATAAGAAAGGATTACAATGACCAGGCCCTGCAATCTGTCCTCAGTGAGACCTTTGCAGGGTCGGGACTTCATTTCGTTATCGATGGAGGATATGTAATAATTTCAAAGGATTATGCGATTAAGAGCCGTCAGCATGCCGAAACAGGTGATACAAACTATATCGAGCCCACCGATTATTCTGTTTATTTTGACGACGATGATTCAAACGAGTACCAGGTTATAAGGATAGGCAGCCCGTCAGGTGATAAGAGTGGGAATGTCACCGTATCGGGCTATGTCAGGAACAGGAATACGGGAGAGCCCGTGATTGGTGCCGTATTCACTGTTGAAGAACTCCAGAGGGGCTCCATGACAAATGAGTATGGATATTATTCAATGACCCTTCCC
>JAZBOI010000094.1:0-2084 GCA_036351095.1 Bacteroidales bacterium
AAATCATATGGTCATGAGAAAAAGGACGAGCATGTTTATAAGGGCTTCTATAAAAAATTCAATGAAAAAGAAAATTTTCCGGAAATGGCCGGGAGACAGCTGAGGGCATATTTTAGTTTTGATGTTGAGAAGGGAGAACAGCTAAAAATAAAAGTGGCACTATCGCCTGTAAGCACGCAAGGAGCAATTAATAATATGATCACTGAAGTGCCCCACTGGGATTTTGAAAAGGTAAAGAGAGATGGACAGGACATATGGAACAGGGAACTGGCAAAGATTGAAGCCGAGACACTCAGCCCCGAAGACAAAACTGTTTTCTACACAGCAATGTACCATACGCTGCTGAGTCCGATTACTTATATGGACACTGACCGCCGGTACAGGGGCATCGACCAGAACATCCACAGGGCAGATAATTTCACGAACTATACTATTTTCTCACTGTGGGATACTTACAGGGCACTCCATCCGCTCTTTAACCTGGTACAGACTTCCAGGAGCCGGGATATGGTAGAATCAATGCTTGCACACTACGAGCAGAGTGTGCACCCCATGCTCCCGGTATGGTCGCATTACGCAAATGAGAACTGGTGCATGATTGGTTATCACAGTGTCTCCGTGATAGCTGACGCCATAGTTAAAGGAGTATGGGCAGCTGATATTGAAAGGGCACTGGATGCATGTGTGCAAACAGCATCATACGGTAAATATGACGGGCTTGAATATTATATGGATATGGGCTATGTGCCAGAAGACAAAAATAACTACTCTGTTAGTAAAACACTGGAGTATGCCTATGACGACTGGTGTATAGAGCAGATTGCAGATAAAGCTGGAAATAAAAAAATATCAGAATTGTTTGCAGAAAGGGCTTCCTCTTACAGGAATGTTTTTAACCCGGCCAGCGGCTTTATGCACCCAAGGCTTTCAGACGGATCATTCAGGGAGGAGTTTGACCCGCTCGATACCTACGGGCAGGGCTTCATTGAGGGTAATGCCTGGAACTATGGTTTATATGTTCCGCATGCCATACCTGAAATGATTGAAATGATGGGGGGAAAATCAGCTTTTGCTAATATGCTCGATTCTCTCTTTGAGATGGAGCTGGGTGATGAGCACATTGAAAAGAACGAGGATATTACGCGCGAAGGTATAATAGGGATGTATGTTCACGGCAATGAACCGGGGCATCACATTCCTTACCTGTATAACAGGACGGGCATGCCGTGGAAGACACAGGAAAGGGTAAGAATGATAATGGACAGGATGTACACAGACGAAACCAACGGGCTATGTGGCAATGATGATTGCGGGCAGATGTCGGCCTGGTACATATTCAGTGCCCTTGGCTTCTACCCGGTATGCCCGGGCAGCGACCGCTATGAGCTGGGCAGTCCCCTCGTGAAGCAGGCTGACATAAGGCTGGACAATGGCAAAACATTCACAATCAAAACTGTGAACCAGTCAGACAGGAATATATATGTCGATAAGGTAATCCTGAACGGCAAAAAACTTGACCGTCTCTATATCACCCATCCGGAAATACTATCCGGCGGGGAGCTGGTATTTTACATGAAAGCCAGGAGCCCTGGCACCCGGTCTGATTAATCCTGGAGCAAGTGGTGTTTAGGCCGGGTGGGAGAGCTTAATCACCAAGCTCTTTCATCCTGAATCTTTCCAGTTCGGAGGGCAGGTGTGCTGCTTTCATTATTGAATTAATCCTTGCAACTATCCCCGGGTATTGTCCGGCCAGATCAGTCGTTTCACCGGGATCATTCTCAAGGTCGTACAATTCAAGTGTCATATTACCCTGGAAGATATTTTTCCGGACAGCTTTCCACTTACCCATCCTTACTGCCTGCTGACCCTGGTATGCAGGGAATTCCCAGTAAAGGTAGTCGTGTTTTGTCTGCCCGCTTTCTCCCATCAGGGTGGGCAGGAAACTTATGCCGTCTATATCAGTTGGTGCATTCACCCCCGCTATTTCAGCCAGTGTTGGCAACACATCCCAGAAAGCAGAGATATGGCCTGTGCTTGTTCCTTTTTCTATTTTACCGGGCCAGCTGGCTATCATCGGCACCCTG
>JAZBOI010000095.1:0-4550 GCA_036351095.1 Bacteroidales bacterium
CAGGATGAGCTGGAGTATGGCAGGGGTTACCATACGGTTATGGATACCTATGAAAGGCTTGTCCTGGACGATCTGAAACATAACGCCGTGGTGGTGGCATCACTTGCCTACCATGCCGCAATGCGTGATGATGTACTCCCCCGCAAACCTCAGCTTGAAAGTCTCAACAGGCAGGGCGTCAGACGCTAGAACAAATAACATAAACCTCTTAAGTATAAAAACCCGCCGTGTTTTATGTATCATAAACATTGCGGGTTTAATTTTGCTTAGTATCTTTATTTAAAATAAGAACTACGTAACGATGAAAAAACTCATATCCCTTCTGATTTTACTGATGGCCGGACTCCAGGTTTTTTCCCAGGAAAGAAGTAAGCTGCCTGTTCCCCTGTCCTACTCCAACATAAGTTATGATGAAGAAGGACGGCTCTTCATAGAGATTCAGGGCAGGAAAATTTATGAAAATATATCTGAGCCATATATATCAGTCGATATGATGACAGGTAAACCGCAGGGAACTGAAAAAGGAATAATGCTGGATTTTAATAACAGTAATTTCGAAGGTTCCATTTATTACGGCTTCATCCCTTATGGCGACTCAAAGCATCCTCAGCCGGTATATTTCCACTCAAGCACACCAATATCAGAGGGCAAGGCATTTATTGAGATTGCTGGAAATCTGGGCGGGCGCTATGACATGATAAACTGGGAAGAGAACGGGAAGGGAACTATCGGATACAGGATAGTCAGTTACAACGGTTATTTTCTTTATGACGGCATCATAAGCTTTAAGGGTAAGGGGCCCTTTGAAATTGCTCCTACCATCATTGAAGGCCCTTTTGTCAACCTGTTGAAGCATAATGAAGTAACTATTTCCTTCACAACAAATATGGAAATATCACCCTCCGTCGGGATAGTTAAAACAGTTGACGGTCCGGAGGAAGAAGGCGCAGCCGGGGAAAAGGAAGGAAAAGCAAAAAGCAGTCTTGCAGGCACTGGCGGCCCGCTGGCAACAGTCACAAGCAGAGGCCTGGGTGAAACAGCCTCAACAGAAAAAAAATACAAAGGGGCAAAAGGCAAACTGCATGAAATAAAAATTGAGGGACTGGAGCCGGCAACGGATTACCGTTATATCATTTATTATGGTGACAATACGCAGGAATATAGTTTCAGGACGGCTCCGGAACCCGGATCACGTACTTCCTTCACCTTTGCATATGCCTCTGATTCACGTAGTGGCAGTGGCGGCGGAGAAAGGGATATGTACGGTGCCAACTTCTATATTATGAAAAAGATAATGGCACTGGCCATGCATAAAAATTCTGCCTTTGTCCAGTTTACCGGGGACCTGGTAAATGGATACCAGGAATGGAAGCAGCATATTAACCTTGAGTATGCCAACTGGAAAAGAGCTGTACAACCATATGGGGCTTATTTCCCTATCTATGTGGGCATGGGCAACCATGAAGCATTAACAAGGACATTCTCTTCCGGGGAAGCATATAATATTTCTGTTGACAGGTTCCCCTTTGACACTGAATCGGCTGAATCAGCTTTTGCCCGTAATTTTGTTATGCCACGCAGCAGCCTGCTCTCGGAGGATGGCGCCGTTTATGATCCCTCGGAAAATACCGTTGACTTCCCGTCATACAGCGAGAATGTCTACTATTATACTTATGATAATGTGGCCGTCGTTGTCCTCAACTCAAATTATTTCTATGCTCCCAGCACCCAACTGATCAGCTTCAGCAGCGGAGGCTTGCACGGTTACATAATGGACAGGCAGCTTGAATGGCTTGACAGGACAATTGCCGGTCTTGAATCAAATCCGGCTATTGATCATGTTTTTATAACGGTTCACACACCCTTTTTCCCTAATGGCGGACATGTGCAGGATGACATGTGGTACGGGGGCAATAACCAGTATCGCCCTTACGTGGCAGGCAGTGCCCTTGAGAAGGGTATTATTGAGCGGAGGGACCAGTTGCTTGACATAATCGTAAACAGGAGCAAAAAGGTTATCGCGGTCCTTACCGGGGATGAGCATAATTACGCCAGGACGAAAATCAACCCAGATATGGATATTTACCCTGACTCCTACTTCTTCAGGAAAATTAAGCTAAAGAGAACAATCTACCAGATCAACAACGGGGCTGCAGGGGCACCGTACTACGCTCAGGAAGAAACCCCATGGACCCCATGGGTAAGCGGTTTCACCACCCAGAATGCACTGGTGCTTTTCCATGTCAGGGGCGACGAAATTGAGATGGAGGTGCTTAACCCTGATACCCTCGAAGAGGTGGACAGGCTGAAATTAAGATAAGGTATCATTTCATTGCCTCCAGTAAAACCGGGAACATTAAGGTCCCGGTTTTGTTATAGTACTAAATTTTTCAAGAATGATTATACCTGATAAAGTAAAGGGCTACGGGTTTGCTTTCCTGGCAACGCTATCGATGGCAAATGTATATGTTTTCAGCAAAGCGGCCTTGAACGAGCTTAATCTTTTCCAGTTTGGGTTTTACTGGTTTGGCCTGGCTATAATATGGAATGTCTTATACGCCGTGCCCAGCGGTAAATGGAAGATCATAAAAAGGCTTGGACGGAAAGAGTACCGTATACTTCTTATCCTTGGAATAGTTGAGCTGTTTGGCACCATCCTTTTCTTCCTGTCGATTGAAACAGCGGATGACCCTGCAATAATGTCCTTTCTGCAGAACCTGGTACCCCTGTTTGTAATCCTTATGGGTGTAAGCTTCCTGGGTGAACGCTTTACCATCCTTCAATTCTCAGGTATGCTCATTACCCTCCTGGGTGCTGCAGTGACAAGCTTCACAGGCAATATTGCCGAGAAAGGTTTTTTTGTTCCCGGTACCGTGTACATGCTTGCCTCAACTATTTTCCTGGCCACCACCATGATAATATCAAAGAAATACATAAAAAATCTGGATCCCGGATTACTTGCCACAAACAGATCGGTCTATCTTTTCATTACGGCCCTTATACTTATGCTGGCCAGGGGAGAATCATTCAGCCTGTCAGGCAGTGCCATATTCAACCTTGGTTTTGGCTCACTTATAGGGCCCTTCCTTACGGCTTTTTCGATGTACTCGGCCCTTCAGTACATTGAAGCATCAAAATCCACCATAATACAGAGCTCAAAGGGCATTTTCGTTACCATTGGTGCATGGATGTATTTCAAAACCATTCCCGAAAGTTTCCAGGTTGTAGGAGGTATAATTACCATCATCGGGGTTATTATCCTTATATCTGCAAGAGATTACCAGAGGAAGGATGCCGGGGCACCCTCCCCCGCAGGAGAGCCTGTCCAGGCAAGCCGTGCAGGCTCAGTAGAGACAAAATAAGTCTTAATTTTACGCTTTGCAGACACCAAAACATACTAAAATCCCCATATAATCAGGATTTTAGATTTCTGGTACGGCTTTTGCTTTTATTTTATTGAAGAAATGAATCTTCAGCAAAAAATAAAAGAGATGAAAAAGTCACTTATCATAACGATCCTCGCACTAATGGTGACAGCATGGAGTGCAATGGGGGCCCCGGACAGGCAGGATGAGTATCTGGGTCTGCCGGGAGACAATCTCAACCTGTATGCGGTAATGAAGTTGTTCCAGGAATCTGAGACACTGGAAACCTTTGAAAGGAATCTTAACAGTGAGGATTCAAGGATCAACAATCTTGACCTTAATGGTGATAACATGGTCGATTATATTAGCGTTTCTGATTATGTTGACGCTAATGTTCACAATATTGTATTGAGAGTTTCCCTTAACCAGTATGAGAGCCAGGATGTAGCTGTTTTCATAGTTGAAGAGCTGCGTGGCGGCGAAGTTCGGGTACAGCTTATCGGCGACGAGGCTCTGTACGGAAAGAATTATATAATAGAGCCCATCTATGCCGAAACACCCAATCCCGGTTATATGGGGAGGCAGGGCGTGACGGTTTCCGGATACAGCTATTACGATATAGCTACATGGCCTGTAATAAGGTACATTTACCATCCCCGTTATGTTGTATGGCGCTCATCATGGTACTGGGGCTATTACCCGGTTTACTGGGATCCCTGGAGACCTTATTACTGGCACTACTACCACGGCTACCATTATAACTGGTACACATATTACCACAGGCACTACAGGCCCTGGAAACGTGTTCGCTGGAACAGGTACGACAGGTTCTACTGCAACAATGTAAGGGTTTACTCCCCCACTGTAGTGGTAAATATCAACAGGGGTGTTTACAGGGACACTTACTCACGTCCCGAAAGCAGGAGAGCAGGTGAGGAACTTTATGCAAGAACAAGACCGGCAAGCAGGTCTGATTACTCCACCGCTACCAGGAGCAGAAGCCAGGAAAGGTCGGCAACACGTACCGAGACCACCAGGCCGGTAACAAGAAGCCAGGAAAGATCGGCAACACGTACCGAGACCACCAGGCCGGTTACAAGAAGCCAGGAAAGGTCGGCAACACGTACCGAGACCACCAGGCCGGTAACAAGAAGCCAGGAAAGATCGGCAACACGTACCGAGACC
>JAZBOI010000096.1:0-8175 GCA_036351095.1 Bacteroidales bacterium
TCATTGGTAATTATAACAATGAGGTTTGAGCCATTCCTGATATAGCCAGTAATGAAGTCGCCATACACCGATTCATAACAAATCACAGGGGCTATCCTGACGAGGCTGTCGGGACCATAGAAAACTGTTCGTTCATCCTGCGTGCCATAGCCTGTCATGGTTCCCCCCAGGTCCGGTATTATTTTTTCCTGAACCACCGCAGGAAGGCTCCTGATCTTTTTTTCTATTCCGGGAACAAGCTTTGATTTATGATAGAAAGCAGGATCTTTTCCCGGGCTGATCATCATGGCCGAGTTATAGATTTCAGCTTGCTTCACCCTGTTTTTATCCCTGCCGGCAGGGACCGGCTGCTGCCTGTAAATATCCCCTGGTGATTTCATGGTTGTTGCACCTGTCAGCAGGCTGAGACCATCGTGGCTGCTTAAGAGGGAATCTATCATGTGATAATATTTATTGTCATAGACTTCTTCCTCATAGAAAGGATCATCAATAGCCGTTTCCGGCAATATGACCCACCGGGTTTCACCACTTATTTTTTCATCTGCCATGCTTAACATCCTGTCGAGCTGCCTTTCAAAGGAAGGGGAACTGAATTTTTCAGTGTAGGGGTCTATGTTTGGCTGGACAATAAGTATCTCTGTGCTGCCGGAAGGTGTATAGGTTTTGAAATACTTCAACAGTGAATATCCTGAAGGTATTATGAACAAGAGCAGCAATATCAGCAGCTTTTTGAGCAGGCCGGGCCTTCCGGTTTTCAGGGTTGAAAAGAAAAAATAAAGAGCCAGGTTGAATAAAAGTATCCAGAGTGTTCCACCGGCAACACCTGTTATATCGTACCACTGGATAAATGCAACATCGTTTCCCAGTGTATTTCCAAGATTGAGCCAGGGTGTAAGAATAAGCAGCCTTGAGTTAAGATGCTCCATTATGATCCAGAAGGTCAGGAGGCTTACAAAGCCAAGGAAAGAAGATGATTTTTTATATATTACCGAAGCCAGCCAGAATACTGTTGACATAAGGAAAGAATTGGCCAGGACAGCATAAATTGCTCCTGCAATGGAAGCATTACGCAACCATGATATGGTAAGAAGGTTAAAAATTATGAAACCCGGCAATACCCTCAGGAAAACAAGGCTGCTTGAAGCTCCCTCTTTTATTGTTGACTGGAAAATGTGCATGAAGGGAACGAGAGCTACCAGTATAATCAGTCCCGTTGCCCTGTCGTTCCAGGCCAGGCTGCCAAGTATACCACCTGCCAGGGAAATAAGCCATAATCTGTTTTTCATTCTTCCTTTCTTTTTTCTTCGGGTGTTTTCTGTCTTATTGTAAGGTATACACCGGCAAGAATGCAAATTACCGAAATTATCATAAAAACAGTAATATTCTCGCCATCTGCATATCCCCACAGTGTTGACACAAGAGGTGCCAGGTAGGTCACCGATACGGCGTAAACAGGCGATGTTCTTATGATCAGGATATTGAAAAGTACCACTGCAATACCCGAGCCGAAGACTGATAATATGCTTATAAAACCCAGGTTTCTGAGCCAGTTTTCGGTCTCCATGGCGGGTCCGAAATCATTTAACAGCAGTGACAGGCCTGCTAATGGCCCGACTATGAAGAAGGCAAGTGATGTAATAACAGCCCCGTTGAGATTTTTTATCAGGGTAACCTGGTTCGAACTTATACCGTAGAAAAAGGTGGCCAGGACTATTAAGAGTCCCATGGGATCAAAGGATAATGAACCCCTGTATAGCAGACCGGCTGCTCCTGCAAGCCCGAGCATTATGCCCGTCACCTGTCTCCATCGGGCCCCCCTGCCATAGATTATTATTCCCGTCAACAGGGTAAAAAGAGGGGTCAGGGCATTTAGCATACCGGCAACAGAGCTGTCAATTCTCCTCTGGGCAAAGGGATAGAGGAAGGCCGGCAGGGCATTCCCTATAAGGCCTATTATCAAAAGACTGTAAAAGTTACGCCTGTTTATCTTTTTTATGTTACCGATGGCAAGGGGCAGCAGAAACAGGTAGCTGATAAAAATGCGCAGGGATGCTATCTGCAGTGAATCGAAGGAACGCAGACCTTTTTTCATAAGAATAAAGGATGTCCCCCATGTGAGAGAGAGGAGAATCAGTATTGACCAGTTAATAAGTTTATCCCTGAGCATAGCAGGGACAAATGTAATATATTTCGCAATCCGTAGTCACAAAATATGATTAACTTCAACTGCCGGGTGCGGGTGATCATTACGTTTATCAACAATTAAAGTGCTTTTATGTAAAATATTGGCATTTTCATTGAATGGGATAGGGGAGAATTGTTTTTTGACTTGTTTTTTAATACTTTTACTTTATTGACAGAACTTCATTACCTGATATGAAAAGCCTTTCCTTAACATTTATGATCTTCTTACTGGCTGCTGCACTTAATGCACAGGATTTAAGTAAGCAGGTTGTATGCAGTGCAGGTGCTTTTAATGTTGCAGGTAATAACAGCATGTCGCTGAGCTGGACACTTGGCGAGCTTATTATTTCAGCGGATGGTGGAGAGGCAGGCAATCCCGTTCTGTCACAGGGCTTCCAGCAATCAAAACTTATCATAAGTAAAATCAGCCGGACAGTCCTGCCGGGAGTTGAAGTACTGATATACCCGAACCCTGCTGGTGAAACCCTAAATATCAGCTTATCCGGGGAATATGGTGGCGAGACCGTGGTATTTCTGATAGCACCCGACGGCCGGGTCGTTAATGTTGACAGAATGGAACCCGGTGTAATGTTAAAGACAATAAATATAGCGAAATACAAATCAGGTATTTATTTCCTGAAGGTACAGAATGGAGATAAACATAATGTTTATAAGTTTATTAAGCTTTAAACTTTAAGCTTTAATAATGCTTTTTTACTGTCCAAAAGCAATTTTTCCATTCTTTTCATGGCTGCCCCTGGCTCTGACCAGGGGCTTCTTTGTTAATCTTTGTTAATAGCTGTTCTATAATATCTTTATTTATTCCTGCCTGAGTCTCTTTTTACCTAATTTTGATTTTATATAAATAAGAATAATTATAAACCGGGCCATGGCAAAATTATTTATAAACAGGCTTGTGATTATTGTTTTACTGAGCTCTTAATCTTTGGTGAACAACATGGCGGGTTTCATCAGACCTTTAATAAATTAAAAACAAAGAGATGAAAAGAATTTTCTCAATTTTTCTGACAGTCCTTTTTGCAATAATATTTTCCTCATGTGGTGATGAGGAAGCCCGGGTAGAGAGAAAGGCGGATAAGATTCACCGGGCAATACTGACGGTGGATACCCATTGTGACACGCCGATGAGACTGATGCGCTCGGGTTTTGACCTGGGAGTGAGGAATGAAGATGGTTGTGTCGATTTTCCAAGAATGGAAGAAGGAGGGCTTGATGCCGAGTTTTTTGCCGTATTTATAGGGCAGGGGCCGCGAAATGAGGATGCTTATAAGGATGCTTATGACAGGACAGTAGCTATTTTTGAAAAAATATATGAAAATGTGGAGAAAAATTCGGGTATGGCTGAACTGGCTTTTACCGTGGATGATGCCTACAGGATAAAAAAATCAGGCAAGCGAATAGTATTTATCGGTGTGGAAAATGGCTATCCTGTTGGTAAGGATCTGGAAAAAGTGGAAGAATTTTACAGCCGTGGTGCAAGGTATATTACACTTTCTCATTCACGCAATAATGATATATGTGATTCGTCAACTGATAATGCAGGACCTGAACATAATGGTCTTTCAGCTTTTGGTGAGGAGGTAGTGAAGGAAATGAACCGTCTGGGTATGATGGTTGATGTTTCACATATCTCGGATGAAGCATTTTATGATGTGATTGAAGTGAGCAGCGCCCCGGTGATAGCTTCCCATTCATCATGCCGCGCACTCTGTGAGAGTCCCCGTAACCTGGATGATGATATGTTACTTGCTCTTAAAGAAAATGGAGGGGTTATACAGATATGTATTCTCAGCTCTTACATTAAACAGCCGGAGCCCAATCCTGTACTTGAGGAGAAGATTGCGGAGGTGAGGGAAAAATATAATGATTTTGAAGGTCTTTCAGAAGAAGAATTTGAGCAGGCCCGGAGGGAGTATTACCAGGTGAGGGATAAATACCGCAAGCTGGCTACAGTAGAGGATGCTGTTGATCATATAGACCATGTTGTCCAGCTCATAGGCATTGATCATGTAGGTATAGGTACCGATTTTGACGGGGGAGGGGGTATTGAAGGGGTGATGGATGTATCCCAGATGAAGAATATTACCCATGAACTGATAAGACGGGGTTATTCAAGGTCTGAAATAGAGAAAATATGGAGCGGTAATATTATGAGGGTATTACGCGAAAACGAAAAGCTGGCGGAGGAAACTGTTTAGGGACATTCACAAAATAGACAGGATCTCAAAAAATCCGGTTGAGTGACTTCTGTTGTTCCCGGATTTTTCATTTTCCGGCCCTGGAACCTCTACCCTTTGCCGGATTTTTTATCCTTAATCCTCGAGTATCTCAGTGTTTTAATTATCCATGAGGGCAGTCTTTTTTCCGGGTGCCTTTTGCTGAGGTCTATATACCAGCCCAGTCTCTTTATAATCGGTATCTTCAGTGTCTCAACAAATTCTATAAGTGTACCATCAGGATCTTCAATATAGGCAAAATGTCCTGCAGCCTCACCCATATCGAAGCCTTTTGCATCATGGCTCTTCTTACTGTCCACTGTAAATCCATGACCCTCTTTCAGGCAGTGCTCTTTTAGCTGGTCCATCCCTTTGATATCATAGCAAAGATGAATGAAACCCGGGTCGCCCCAGTAGCGGTCTTCGAATATTTTGCTTGGCTTTCTTCCCTTAACACTGATCAGTTCAATTGTACTGTCACCAAATAACTTGCTTAGAGCTCCCCTGAAAGGCTTGCTCTGCATGAGCAACACCCTTCTGAATTCATGATCTCCTCCGGGCAGCTCATTGAAATCGTTGAAAACACCTGACTTGTCATATACCAGCCTGTCATAACCCAGGATGCCAGAATAAACCTTCATCGATCTTTCTATGTCGCTTACTCCTATCACTGCTCCGTAAGCTCCCCCGTTCACCTTTCTCTCGTTGAGGAACCAGTCTGAAGCTTCAACAAACTGGAAAAGATTATTATAGGGGTCTTTAATGAAGAATGTTTTTCTTCCCAGCGGATCCTTTGCAGGTTCACCAAGTATCATCGCTCCCTTATCCCGGTAATTCTTCAGTGCTTCATCAATATTCTTTACTTTCATCTTACAGGCGAATATTCCAAGGTCACCTGCCAGTATCTCTCTTTTTGCCTCCTGTGGCTGCCTCTCCTTGTACTGCCATATCTCAAATCCGCCCCCGCTTTGCAGGTTCATTGCAAGAACAGCATGCCTCTTGCGTGGCTTTCCTCCAGTATATGGTAACATCAGCCTTGCTTCAGCTTCCTCTTCGAATATGGGTGTGTCCATTCCAAAAAATTTCCTGTACCATTCCCATGCCTCGTGGAGGTTTTTTACCCCGACACCCATCTGCTGTATGCCACTGATTACATAATTCTTCATCTTCCCTCGATATTCATTGTTAACTTGTAATTACTCCTTTTGTCCCCAATGCTGCTAATGTGCTTTTATTTTCCCTGCAATATTAAAGAAAATTGACGGAAAATACTTCCTTATATATAACATAAAAAGTTCTTTTCCCCCTACAGGTATTTCCCTTTTGTTCTTTTCCAGCCCTTTAAGGATCACTTTAACAGCTTTTTCCGGGGATATTCCACCGGCCTGTCCGGCATCCATCCTGCCGTGTTCCTTACCCGAAGCTGTCAGGGCGCGATATGAAATATTAGTCCTGACCCTTCCGGGTATAATGACAGAGGCTTTCACATTATCGGTCCTGTGTTCAATATGCAGCGTCTCAAAAAAGCCATGAAGCGCCTGTTTGGAAGCCGAATATGCTGATCTCAGCGGGAAACCAAAGCGTCCGGAAATGCTGCTGGTTGCCAAAATATGTCCTGATCTCTCCCTTATCATATATGGCAGCACTGCCTTGCTAAGGGCAATGGTCCCGAAATAGTTGATTTCCATTATCTTCCTGTCCAGCCACAGTGGAGTTTCGATGATTGTGGCACGCTGACTGATTCCTCCCAGGTTTATAAGCACATCGATATGCCCGTGTTTTTCAACCTGCTCTGCCACTATATTCTCAATATTGCCCATATCGGCCAGGTCAAAGACAGAGGTGTGGAGGACATGCTTCCTGGCTTCGCATCTTTTTTTTACCTCATTGAGCTCATCTGCATTGTTGGATGAGGCTATAACCCTTGCCCCGCGGTCAAGAAGTTCATAAACCATGGCCTCTCCGATTCCTGATGAGGCACCGGTGACCCAGAAAACCTTAGTGTTGTATTTCATTGTTCAGTTTTCTGATATCATCCTGCAGTTCTGAATATTCTTTCCTTAGAAGCAGGTATTCGGGTTTTTTCCTGTTGACATATTTCCTTACCCTTATCCTTTCGAGTAATTTTTGCCACATCAGAGTGTAATTCCAGGCAAAAATACCTGCCGGGATTATCAGCAGTACACTTAGCAGGGCAATCCACCAGACAGGTATGAATATAAAGGCTATGACTGCATACAGGGGTAAGAATATTAATCCAAGCAGCAGTGAAACAGCGTAACGTATTGATGAGTGAAACATTATATCTTTTATGTTTTTAAGGGGCAGCTTGGGTATTATGTAGAAAATATAAGTCAGAACCCAGCCCGCAATAAAAACGGGCAACAGTGCTATCAGTCCGGCCGCTGCCAGCATCTGGAAAATAAATCTTGGTTTCTTCCGGTCAAGGTGGTAGTAGCCAACATCCAGTTTTTCTGCCAGCTGTCTTATTTTAAGTGCCTTACTGCAGATAGTCTCATACCGGGCTCCATCCTTTTCCTGTAATGATTCCATTGTTTCTATCAGCTTCTTATCCCGTCTGACCTTCGGGTTAACCTTACATGTTGAATATTTCCCGTTTATTATTTCCCTGAGTTCATTAAGTGCTTCATAGTCTTCCTCGGAATCGATATGGACCATATATTTCTTCAGCTCATCTGACAGTCTGTCTCTCAGCATGTTATATGCTGTCTGCGGGTTTTCTTCGTATTGTTTCCTGTATTCTGATACATCAATAGCATTGCCGTAAATCACTGTAAGAACCGAGCGGAAACGATGGTAGTCAGAAAAATCAAGACCCACGGGGATAATTTTAAGGCCCATCCCGAAATTTTCAGATTCTTCCGTTTGAAGTGCTATCCTGAAAATGCCTTTCTTTAGCTGCCGCAGTCTTCTGAACCCGGCATGATTACCTTCGGGCAGTATTACGAGGGGCTTATTCTGTTTAAGTACATCAATGGTTTTACTGAATATTTCATCATTATACTTCAGGCTGTCATAACCGTCCCTTATCCTGTATACCGGGAGGATCTTAAGGAAATACAGGATGGAAGCGATAAACTTTTTCCTGAATATATCAGCTCTTGCCAGGTAGACCTGCTGTCCTTTTGTCGTACTGACAATAGCTACGGCATCCATAAGTGCATTCTGGTGATTTGGTGCCAGTATCTTCGGTAATTTATTATCGAGCTTTTCCCTGCCGATAACTATCACCTTCCTGTAGAAGATGTGATTATGCCAGAGGGTGGCTACGAATTTCAGCAAGGCATATCCTACAGAACTTTTTTCTATATTGTTTTTACCCATAGCCTGTGGTATATTTTTCTGACTACCTGCCACCCGATTTTTCAACGGTGGTCTTAAGGCAATGATTTTAAGGGCTCAAATATACTAAATATTTTAACTGTTTGTCTAACTGTCAGTCAGCTTATCAAGATCGCGCCGTTCCTTCTTGGTCGGTCTTCCTGACCCTTTATACCTGTATCTGACCTGTGTCATTTCTTTCATTGTCAGCTTGAGCTTTTCTTCCTCAGGTGTATGATCATCAATATATTTTTCAAGCAGTTTGGCCGCTACCCTTGATGGGGGAATATCCTTTATCATGTATGTATAAAGAACCGGGTTTTTCCTGACCTTTATTATTTCTCCGGCTGTAACCTGCCGTGATGGTTTTACAGGTATATCATTTATGATAACTCTTCCTTTCCTGCATGCA